>CANHIJ010000004.1 GCA_947460575.1 Verrucomicrobiales bacterium
CCCTTGGCCGGGACCTCAACCTCCGCCGCTGCCACGCCCGGCGGGAGGTTTTTGGCGGCCAGCTTCACGGGAGCCGCGAACCCGTGGGAGAAGGAAACCGCCACCTTGATCTCGGCCGATTTGCCGGCCTCGATCTTCAGAAAAGAGACCGCCGTGGAAGCCGCCACCGCCGGAGCGGGCCGCGTCATTACTAGCCGATAGTAAAAATCCGGACCACCCCGCTGCGTTAGGTCTCCCACCGCCACCGCATACGTTCCCTCTGCCGGAGGCGTCCAGACCAGGCGGGCCTCGCGGGAGCTTCCATCGTCGTCGTTGCCGGCCAATTCCTTGCCCGCCGCATCCAGCACTTTGAGCCAGGGATCGATCCGCGAGCCCGCGCTGGGGCCGCTGAGGGCAAATTCCACTGGCTGATCCTTGGCGGCGGCGAAGGAGAAGCGGTCTTCGTCTCCGCTCGACTCCAGGCGGCCGCTGAGCGCGGAGGGCACCGCCAGCACCTGCCCTTCCCCGGTTTCCACCTGTTCCTCCAACCCGCTGAACGCCACCGGAAACGGCAGCGCGCTTCCCTCCTCCACCTCCACTGGCGCCGCGGCCACATTCCAGCCCTCCAGGGATACCCAGGACTTTCTCCCCCGCGGCGCGGCCAGCGGCCAGGTGTTCCGCACCACTGGGCCCGTCGACAGGTGCAGCCGGTACACCCCGTCCGCGCCGCCAGCAAAATTGACGTCGGTGGAAGCTGGGTATTTGTGCCCCATCACCTGCACCACATAGGCCCCGTCCTGCGGGGCCGCGAAAACCACCATGGGGTCGCTCGTGATGTGGTCGTGATTGAAAGCGAGGGTCGTCCCCGCCGCATCCACCACCCGCAGCAGGGCGTCGCAACTGGACGCCAGCACATACGCTTCCACCGAGGCCACCAGGGTTTGCCCGCGCGCCAACTCCACCCGGAAGGAATCGACATCTCCGGTTTTCTCCAGGCGCCCGTTGCAGGTGGCCATGCTGCCGGACAACACCTGGGGCGCGCGAAAGTCATCGTTGGGCTCCACTTCTAGCGTCTGCACCGCGCGGTCCACTGCTAGGGAAATCGGTGCCGAGGCACCCTCGGCGTTGTAGGCCCGGATCAAATGCGGGCCGGGCTTAACTCCCGCGGCCACCGCCAGGGTAAAAGTAGCCTCTTCCGCAAGAGGTGTTAGGATAATCCCAGGGTCATCCGCCCACACCTGACAGGGCCAGGGCGCGAAACTGCCCACCAGCTTGACGGTCGCAGAGGTACCAATTTGGATCCCCGCGGGATGCATATGGGTGAGAACGGGGGCGGCCGCTCCGGCCGAACCCGCCGCCAACCCCAGGGCCAAGGCGATGCCGCAAAACTGGCGCATGGGCTAGACAAAAAGTTCCTTGATGAGCCGCCCGTCGTTCACCAAGCGCACCGGGCGCCCCGCGGTGCTCAGCAGGGTCTGGTGCGGATCAATCCCCAGCTTGGTGTAAATCGAGGCCGCGAAGTCCTCCGGGCGGTAGACATTTTCCGACGCATAATAGCCTTTGGCGTCGGTAGCCCCCACGATTTGCCCGCCGGGGATGCCCGCCCCCGCCATCAGCACGGACATGGCATGGGGCCAGTGGTCCCGGCCTCCCCCGGGGTTGATCTTGGGGGTGCGCCCAAACTCTCCTAGCATGAGAACCAGAGTGGTCTCCAACAGCCCCCGGTCCGCCAGGTCGCCCAGCAGCGCGCTAACTCCCTGATCTAACGTTTTAAGCTGCTCGCCTTTGTATACATCCGCGATGCCCCCATGATTGTCCCAGCCGCCCCAATTGACCGTCACCCAGGAAACCCCCACCTCCACGAGCCGCCGCGCCAACAAAAACCGCTGCCCCATGTCGTTGCGCCCATAGCGCTCGCGGACCTTGGGATCCTCACGGTGAATATCAAAGGCCTCTTGGGCCTTGGTGGAAGCCACCAGGTCAAATCCCTGTTCGTAAAAGCGGTCGAACTCCACCGCAGGATCCTCGACCAGCTTGTCTTGAAAGCGCTTCAGGTGGTCCAGGGAAGCCCGCAGGGCGCGCCGCGACTGCACCCGACCGGCCGCGATGTCCCCCGGCAGGACCACGTCGTTGACGCGAAAGCTGTCCGCATTGGGACCGCCCGGCACAATAAAGGGAGCGTGCTGTCCCCCCAGAAAATTGGGCCCGCCGGAGCGGGTATTGCTAGGCATGGCCATGTAGGCGGGCAGTCCGCCCTGCACCCCGCGCTGATGCGAAACCATCGAGCCCATGGAGGGGTGAAAAGTCACGTGGGCGCCGCAGCCCACTGGCACCGGAGTGGGCGCCCCGGTCATCATGTAGTGGTTGCCCCCTCCATGGTTAGGATCCTTGTGGCAAATCGAGCGCACCACGGTGAACTTGTCGAAGACCTTGGCCAATTGGCTGACCGGTTCGCTGAAGTGGACCCCGGGCACGGAGGTGGGCACGGTGGCGAAGGTCCCCCGGATGTCGGCCGGGGCGTCCGGCTTGGGGTCAAAGGTCTCGAAGTGCGAGGGCCCGCCGTCGAGCCAGATCATGATGCAGTTGGTGGGCCGCCGCCCCGCCGCGCCCGCTTCCGCGGCGCGGGCCTGGAGGCGCAGCAAGTCGCACAGGCCATAGCCGAGCATTCCCCGCAGCCCCAGCTGCAGCATGTCGCGGCGCAGCAGGCCATCGCAGTTCCGGTGAGTTGCCATACAGTTTTAGAGCTAGTGGTTAAATACAAATTCGGCGGAGTTGAGCAAAACCCACAGCAAGTCCTCCAGGGCCCGCCGCCGCGCGGCCGCATCCTCGGGCAAGGCGGCCGCGGCAATTCCCAGTTCTTCTTCGCTAGGAGGCCTTCCATAGCAGGCCAGATAAAGTTCCCCCACCGCCTCCCGCGGCGACACTGCCCCCTCCGCCAAGCGCTGCAGCCGGGCCCCCGCCGCCGTGCTCGCCAGCTTGCCCTGCAACACTTCGGAATTCATCAAGTGGAGCGCCTGGCCGATGCTCGGCTTGAGATTGCGCTCGCAGGGGCAGTCGCTGCTAGAATTGGGCCGCCCAAAGGCGTCCATGGTCCGGGAATCAATTTTGTAAGTCCACGCCTGCACCGCGCGGCTGCCCACCGGCAAACCAGCATAGGCGCTGGGCACCCCGGTGATGTCGGCCACGGCGTCGGCCATCATTTCCGCTCCCAGGCGGCGGCGGTAGAAGCGCGAAAAATTCCGCGTATCCCCGGCATTGGTTTCATTCGGCTGGCTGCTCAGTTGATAGAGATGCGAGTTCATGATGACCCGCATCAAGGCCTTGAGGTCGTAGGCCCCGCGCCGCAATTCGGCCGCCAGCGCGTCTAACAAGGCCGGATTGCTCGCCGGATTGGAGAGGCGGAAGTCGTCCACGGGTTCCACAATGCCTTTCCCAAAAAAGGCTCCCCAGACGCGGTTGGCGATGGCGCGGGCAAAAAACGGATTGCTCGGCTCCAGCATCCAGTCCGCTAGGGCCACGCGCGGATCGGTCGGCCCCGGCACCGCCCAGGGCGGCCCGTCGGGCGGCTGCGGACTCAGCACTTCGCCGCTGACGGGATGTTTCAAGCTCCCCCCCGCGGCCACATAAAAGGTCTCGTTGCCCCCCGAAATGGGCGCCGAAATGCCGCCACCCTTCTGCTTCAACGGCGCAAAGAAGGCCGCCATGCGGTAAAAATCCTCCTGGCTCCATTTTTCATTAGGATGGTGGTGGCACTTCGCGCAGTCGAGCCGCAATCCCAAAAAAAGCTGGCTGAACATCGTGGTCAGCTCGGCGGGCTCGCGGCGGTCCCGGTAAATCACTGCCGGCCCGTCCTGGTGGGTATTGCCCTGCTGGAGCACAATTTCCCGGACAAACTGGTCGTAGGGCTGATTGCGCCGGAAGCTGTCGCGGATCCACTGGTCTAAAATGTAGACCCCCTTGACCCCTACCCGGTCGGGGTTGGGGCGCAGCAAGTCCGCCCACTTCGCGGCCCAGTGGTCGGCGTAGGCCGGGTGCTGGAGCAGGCGGTCGACCGCCAAGCGGCGCTTTTCCGGGTCGGGGTTAGCCAAAAAGTCGCGGGCTTCCTCGGCACTGGGCAGGATCCCCAGGGCGTCCAGCGAGGCCCGGCGCAAAAACTCGGCGTCGCTGCAGGGCTCCGAGGGGAGGACCCCCAACTCGCGAAAGCGGGCGTAAGCCAGGGTGTCGATGAAATTGACCACGGGGAGGGCCTGATAGGACTCCTCGGCGAGCAGCTTTTCCGCCGGCACCAGCACCGCCGACGCTCCCACCAAGCCCAAAAAGCGCGCCACCACCACCGCCTGGCCACTGTACTGGTCGATCGCGATTTTCCCCTCCTCGGAGACGCTGGCGATTTGTTTGTCGCTCGAATAAAATTGCGCCAGGGAGGTCACATCCCTAACTGAGCCATCGCTATAGTGGGCCTGCACCACGAGCTTTTGGGTCGCGCCTTTGCGGTAGCGCCGATCTGGGGGAAAGACCTCCAGGCGGCTCAGGGCGGGTTCGTCGGCCTGCCGGAAGGCCATGCCAGTGCCAATCCACTGCGCCAAAGTTCGATAGGCGTCGGAGTCGCGCTCGAAGCGCGCCCCGCCCTCGTGGGGCAGGGTTTGCAGCGCCTTGAGCAGAAGGAGGCTCTCCCCGGGGTCGGAGGGAAAGACCCGGCGCCCCCGCGCCCCGCGCACGATATTGTGATAGTCGGAAGCGGGATCAAAGGAAAAGACGCTGAGGCGAAAGCCATTTTGCCCGTCGGCCTTGGCGTGGCAGGCGCCTGCATTGCAGCCGGTCTTTCCCAAAATGGGGAGGACGTCCCGCATAAAGCTAGGGGCCGCGGCGCTGGGATCCACGATCTCCACGGGCAATTCCACGCGGTGGTTGCCCCGCGCCGCGGTGAGCACGATCCGGCCTGCGGCGCGCGCCCGCAGCACGCCGGGAGATTCTAACACCGCCTGCTCCGGCGCGCTGAGTTCCACGGTGGCCGTTTCCGTGGCATCGACCGCAAAGCCGTCGCGGCGCTGCTCCGTGATCAAAAAGGCAGCCCGCTGCCCCACCTCGAGCCGCAGGGCCGGGGGCTCGCTCACCAGGGCCCGAATACCGTCCTCGGGAGGCGGCGCCGCGGGGGCCTCCTGGGCCCCCGCCGGGGCCCCGAGCCAGGCGACACAGCAGGCGACGCGCGCGATTGGAGTGAGGCGAGGGCGGGCATTCATGGCGCGGCGGCAACAGGTGGGGCCGCCGCGGCGGCGACGTCGAGGTTGTCGATCAGCTTGCCATCCTGGTCCCAACTCATCAAGCGGCCCGCACTAGACCCGGCAAAAACGCGCCCTCCGCGGCTGGCCGCGCTCACGCAAAAGAGGGGCGATTCCGCGCGGCCCCATTCCCGCTCGCTGGCGGCATCCGAACTCTGCGCTCCGCTGTGCACTTTGAGGTCGGTGTAGCGCAGCAAAGCCCCCGCATCGTTAACGGCGAGCACCGCTGGGCCCACTGGGCTCCACGCCACCGCGTTAAACGAACTCGTGGCGGCACCCAGCGCGATGGTGTTTTCGCGGGTTTTCACATCCCACACTTTTAAGGTCCGGTCCGCCCCCGCGCTCACCAACTGGCTGCCGTCGGGGTGAAAGCTCAGCCCGAGCACTTGGGTGGCATGGGCCTCTAACTTGGCGACCTCGGTGCCCGCAGGCAACTCCCAGAGCTTTACTAACTTGTCACCCCCCGCGGTCGCTAGGAGCTTCCCATCCGGGCTCAGGGCCATCGCGAAAATGGTGTCGCCGTGGGCCTGCCATGAGCGCAACACCTGGCCGGAGGCCACCTCCAAGACCCTAACGAACCCATTTTCTGCTACCTGACCATCCGCGAGGAGCACCTGCGCCCCCCCGGGCAATACCTGCAAGGCGCTGATCCGATCCGTCAATCCGGTGCTGGTCTCGCGCACCGGAGTCAAGGCCGCGGCGTCCCACAAAATGACCCGGCGAAAGGCCCCCGACACCAGGTGCTTTCCGTCGGGCAGCCAGGCCAGCGATTCCACGGGATCGAGTTGGGCCCGGGCTCGGGCGAGGAACTTCAGCGCGGTGGCCCCGACCTCGAAGAGCACGACTTCGTTGCGGCAGCCCACCGCCAAGCGGGCGTTGTCCGGAGAAAGCGCTAGGGCTAGCACTGGGCGGCAGGCCTCAGGGAGCAGGCCTGGGGCCACCGCACGCGAAGGTGACGTTCCCCCGGCGAGGGCCGCGGCATCCCAAGGGGCCCCCCGGCGCACCCAATCCTCCAGCACTTTGATCTGGGCCGCGGAAAGCTGTTTTTTAGGGGGCATGTGGGGATCCGCCCCGGCCGCCAGCGACTGCACCAGCAAGCTCTCGGCGGGCTTTCCCTCGACGAGCGCGGCCCCGCTCTCGCCGCCCTGCAGCAACAGTTCCCGGCTCGTCATCGCCAAGCCTCCTTTGCGCTTTTCCTCGCTGTGGCAGGAGAGGCAACTCCCCTTGATCAGGCGCATCGCCAAGGCCGACTCCGGTGCGGCCGGGGCCCGCAGCAAGCCCGCGGCCAGCCAGAGCAAGGCGGTCGGGAGGTGCGGGCGGGGCTTCCTAAGGGGCATGGGATTCGGCGATGGGTTATGGGTACACCTCCGGCAAGCCCATTGTTTCGCCAAACCCACCTCGCCTAAGCCAATCGCCCCCAGGAGGGCCAGGGGCCGCCCCCGCTGCCGGGGCTTGCCTTTCGCCGCGGCCAGCCCTAATTTTCCGCTGTGCCCCACCTGACCGCTCCCCCGCCGCTCTCCGCCCAGGCGCTTCCCGCCGCGGGGGTCTTCGGCCAGGTGAGCGATTCCGCCCGGCGGGCCCTGGCGGGCGCGGGCCACTTTGAAACGCTTCCCCACGGGGCCTACTTGGCCACGCAGGGCGAGCCCCACGACACCCTCTCGGTGCTCCTCTCCGGCAGCCTCCACGTCTTCGTCCGCGCCCATGCCGACACCCTGCAAGTGGCCTCCATCCACCCCGGCGAAACCGTGGGCGAAATGAACGTTCTCGACCCCCAAGAGCGGGCCTCCGCCGACGTCGTCGTCGCCGAGCCCGCCGTGGTCTTTTCCATCAACCGCCACGCCTTCCAACAACTCGTGCAGCGCGACCCGCTGGTCGGGTTGGAATTGGTCAGCGCCCTCGGCAAGGAACTCTGCCAGCGCCTCCGCCAAGCCAGCGAAGCCCGCCTGCGGCAAACCGAGGCCACCCGCGCCAACTTCCGCGACATGGATTACTAATTTCCTGGTGGATTCGGAGCGCCAACGGCGCGGCCCACGCCAGCCCAAGGCAACGCCCTGGGACTCGGGCCAAAAAGCAAACCGAGCCCTGAAGCGGCGACCTAAGCGGCGGTCCACATTGCGCACTTTTCCATGCCCTTGGCGCGATGTGGGGTGACCCCGCCCACGATGCGCAAGGGGGCTCGCGTCCGCGAAAGGGACTCACCCAATGGGCGAGCCTCCAGAGGCAACAGAAAACGGCTCCACAACCTTCGCTAGGGGCGGGTAGAACCACTGCAGCAGCGCAGCGGGCATCAGGTTCCCCTCCGCGCCCGCCAGGGTCAGCAAGCCCTGCTCGCGATCCACCCGCACCTCCCGAACTTCCCCCGCGCCCTGGGGCATTTCCAGCACCGCATGGCAAAAAAGCAGCGCCGCATCTGCCGCGGGATGGTGCGAAAACTCCGCGGAAACCTCCCGCAGCGCGCCTCCTTGATAGGAAAATCCCGCAGCTGGAACCGCCCCACGTGCCGCCACGGGACCGCCCCGCGGTCGCCCTGGAGGCGCATGGCACAGCTAGACGAGGCATGGAGCGCCAGGCGCCCAAGCCCATTTTTGGCGTCGCCCTCGGGCAGGAAGGGCCGCAGCGGTTCGACCGCCATGCGCCAATCCACTTCGTCGCGCCCTTGCCGCGGGCCTAGCAGCAGCTGGCCGCGCACCTCTCCGCGGTGGTGCGTCAGCACTCCCTCGCGCATCTAGAGTTAGCCGTCAGGTTGGATACACGCTCAACCATCCCGCGCCGCCGAGCAACCACAGGGCAATCCACCGCGTCCAGCGCCGACGATGCAAAAAACGGGCCACCGCCACCCCTGCCGTGGGCCCTCACCACCTTCAACCCAGCAGACCATTTACCGCGCTGCGTTCTTGTCGGCCACGCGCATCGCGTCTACAAAGCTATTTGTGCGCGCCCTCACCTCCCGACAAACCCTGGTCATCCTGACCGGGCTCAACCTCTTTAACTACTTCGACCGCTACGTCCTCTCCGCGGTCCTTCCCTCTCTTCAGGGCGAGCTAAAACTCGACGACAGCCAAGCCGGGCACCTCGCCACAGTTTTTATGCTGGGCTATTTTCTGACATCGCCCTTCTTTGGCTGGTTGGGCGACCGGGCCTCTCGAAAATGGCTCATCGCCGGCGGCATTTTCATCTGGAGTGCCTCCACCGTCATGACGGGCTTCTCCGCTACCCTCGGCATCCTCCTCTTCTGGCGCGCCATGGTCGGCGTCGGCGAAGCCAGCTACGCCACCATCAGCCCCGCTTGGCTCTCCGACGTCTATCCGCCCGAAAAACGCAACAACGCCCTAACGATCTTCTACACCGCCATCCCCATCGGGGCCGCCCTGGGCAGCGTCGCCGGGGGCTGGATCGCCGCCACTTCCGGCTGGCGCCACGCCTTCATTTGGGCGGGCGCTCCCGGCCTGCTCCTGGCCCTGCTGCTGCTTCCCTTCCAAGAACCGGCCCGCAGCACCGCCAGCAAGGGCGACCAACCGCCTTCGGGCTGGCGCGGGGTTTTGGCGCTCTTTACCCGGCGCGACTACAACCTCAGCGTCTGGGGCTACACCGCCTACACCTTTGCCCTCGGCGCCATGGCCCACTGGGGTCCGAGCTTCCTCCACCGCGCCCACCACTTGGCCATCCCTCAGGCCGCCGAATTCTTCGGCTACGTCCTCGTCGGCGCCGGCTTGAGCGGCACCCTGCTCGGCGGCCTGGCCGCCACCGCCTGGCAAAAGCGCCACCCCAGCGGCTACGCCGGAACCCTAGCGCTTTCCATGCTCCTGGCCGCCCCTTCCGCCTATTGGGCCTTCACCGCCACCACCCCTAACGCCAGTATGACCGCCCTCGCCGTCGCCATGTTCTGCTGCTTCCTCGGCACCGGCCCGATCAACACCCTGATCCTCGAATCCGCCCCTCCCGCCCTCCGCGCCAGCGCCATGGCCGGCTCTATCTTCATGATTCATCTCTTCGGCGACATGTGGTCCCCCGGCATCGTCGGCCAATTGTCCGACCGCTGGCAAAGCCTCGGCCAGGCCCTCCTCATCCTCCCCGGCGTCCTTCTCCTCGCCGGACTTCTCTGGGGCGCCCTCGCCTGGTGCCAATCCCGCTGCCCCCGCCCCGCCCAGTCCTGAGCCCCCGCCGTCTCCCCATGCCCCGCATCACCGCCATCATTCCCGCCCGCTACGGCTCCACTCGCTTCCCCGGCAAGCCCCTCCACCTCATCGCCGGTCAATCCCTCATCGAGCGCGTCTGGCGACGCTGCCAAGCCTGCCAGCACCTCGACCGCGTCCTCATCGCCACCGACGACCCCCGCATCCTCCACGCCGCCCAAGCCTTCGGCGCCGAAGCCGTCCTCACTTCCCCAGACCACCCCAGCGGCACCGACCGCCTCGCCGAAGCCGCCGCCCACGACCCCGCCGCCACCCACTTCATCAACGTCCAAGGCGACGAACCCACCATCTCCCCCGCCCTCATCGACGAACTCGCCCAGCGCCTCGCCGCCGACCCCGGCATCGCCATGATCACCGCGGTCCATCCCCTCCACGACCTCGCCCAACAACGCGATCCAAACATCGTCAAAGCCGTGCTCGACGCCCGCGGGCGAGCCCTCTACTTCAGCCGCAGCCCCCTGCCCTATCTGCGCCAGCCCCAGCCCGACCTCCCCGCCTGGCGCCACATGGGCATCTACGGCTATACCCGCGCCTTCCTCCAACAATTCGTCGCCTGGCCCCCCTCTCCCTTAGAGCGCGGCGAAGGCCTGGAACAGCTCCGCGCCCTCGAAAACGGTGCCGCCATTCACTGCGTCGTCACCCCCCACGACAGCCCCGGAATCGATACCCCCGAGCAGGCCGCCGCCATGGAGCAGCAGCTCCTCCAATCCGCCGCGCCTCCTGCTTAGCCGCGCTCTCAGGCCTTCCGCTTAGTTTAACTTCTTCTTGAGGCGCTGCCAAAAGCCGTCCAAGTCGTCCTCGCGCATCGATTCGACCTTTCGCCGGTTCTCCTCGATATACTTCTGCAGCAGGGCCTCGCGCTCGGCCGAGGTCCGCGCGGGGGCACTCGGCTTGCCCTTGGCCGGACCCTCCGGGGCGGTCCCGTTGCGAGCGGGCGGCGGCGCGGGCTTGCCGTTCGCCGGATCAACCAGCCCGCCCGGCTTGGGCGGAGCGTCGTCGGCGGGCTCGCCCCCTGGCACGCTGTAGGTATCTACGGGCACGACCACGTTGGCCCCAGCGCGCAGAGTGCGGCGGGTGCCAATGAACTGCCGCGGACTAAAATAGTTAGAATAGCCCTGATCAAAAGCGCTCCGCGCCATTCCGATGGCGATGTTTTTGCGCATTTCAAAGTGGAGGTGGGCCGCGTAGCGGCCGTGGGCCGTGCCGATGGTGCCCAACTGTTGGCCCCGCTGCACCAGTTGGTACTTGCGCACCGTGCGGCTGTCGAGGTGCCCATAGAGGCTGTCGAGCAAGGCCACCCGGCCGCTCTCGTCAAGATAGGCGTGGCGCACGATCACCACATTTCCCCACCCGCGCAGGTAGTCCTCGGAAAACACCACCACCCCGCCGCCCGCCGCGTAGACCGGATCCCCCAAATCCGTGTCTCCTCCGCCCGCCCCATTCCAGTCCTCGCCCAAATGTCCGCCTGGATAATAGCCGCGAAAAACATAATACCCTTCTCCTTCCGGCTTCCCCACCGGAAAGTCAAAACCATTGGCCAGCGGCACCCGGATGGTCTGCCCGCCCAACGCGGGGGCCACCATTCCGCAGCCCAGCAGAAAACCCGACAGCAGGCATTTGAGGCGATTTACTTTCACAGGCAAATAAGAAAAATTCCTCACAAGGCCGACAACCCCGACTCTCCCGTGCGGATCCGCACCACGGCTTCAACATCGCTCACGAATACCTTGCCGTCACCAATTTTACCGGTCGCCGCCGCTTCGACGATCAACTGCGTTAAAGGCTCCACCAGTTCATCCGGCGAAAGGATCTCCAACTTCACCTTGGGGATAAAACCGCTCTCGTATTCGCTCCCCCGGTAGAGCTCGCGGTGCCCCCGCTGCCGCCCAAAGCCGCTCACCTCCGTCGCCGTCATCCCCGCTACTCCAACATCCAACAGCGCCCGCTTCACCTCCGCGAGCTTAAACGGCTTAATGATGGCTTCGATTCGCTTCATAGTTCCCAAACTGGCCCCCATCCCGAGGGCATCCCCTACTGCTTATAGGGAAATTCCCAAGTCGGCAAGCTGATGTTGCCCCGGAAGTCCCCCGCGGCGCGGCCCAAAGCGGCGCTTTCTTCCAGGGAAACGTTGCAGACCTGGCCATCTGATCCAGCTTGTTCCATGCCGCCCGACGCCCCCCCAGTCCCTCTCGCAGGCAGCCTGAACCGCCTGCGCCGCGCCCTGCGCCGCCAAAGCCGCCAACTCTACCGCTCCCTGCGCCACCCCCGCCAGCGCCGCAAAGGCGCCCTGCGCGAATGGCTCGGGGCCCGCATCCACAACCGCGACCTCTGGCGCTTCCGCCGCCACCCCGTAGCCAACGGCCTAGCCGGCGGACTGTTTTTCTCCATGCTCCCTCTGCCCATGCAGGGGCTTTTTGCCGCCGCCGTGGGCATCGGGCGCGGCTGGAACCTGCCCGCCGCCATCGTGGCCACTTGGATCAGCAACCCCTTGACCTACGTCCCCATGTTCCTCGCCGCCAAGGGCTCCGTCACCGGCCTCTACCGCCTATTCGGCGCCGAACCCGCCATCCGCCACCTCACCCCGGCCCAAGTCAAAAACCTCAACTGGCCGCGCTTTTGGGATCTCGCCGCCAACGCCGGACCCGAGCTCCTCCTCGGCTACACCTTGGTCGGCTTGGCCTGTGCCGCCCTCGGATTCGCCGCCGTCCACGGCCTCTGGTGGCTGGTGCGCGCCCACGAAGACCCCGACCACCGCCCAGCTCCAAGCCCGAGCCCAGCGCTGACCGGCCCGCCGCCGCCTAACTCTTAGTGGGCTTGCTCGACTTGGGCTTTTTCTCTGCAGGGGCCGCCGCGGGAGCAGGCGCCGCCGCCGCGGGAGCCGGGGCCGCCGCGGGGGCGGACGCGGCCCCGTCCTGCTTGGCCCCAGCCTTGTAGTTCTCGCTGCGGTAATCCGTGATATAAAAACCCGACCCCTTAAATACCAACCCAGCCCCGGTCCCGATCAGGCGCCTCACTTTGCCCCGACAGCCCTTCTCTGGGCACTTCGTCAGCCGCTTGTCGTTCATGGACTGGAAGACCTCAAATGGCTTCTCGCAGGTTTCGCAGACGTAGTCGTAGTGGGGCATGATAGGGGGGGATAAGCAGTTAAAAAAAGAAAGTCCGCAGGGGGGGAAGCAGTGCGCCGCCCTCCCCGCACCCTCCCAGGCTACTGGAGTTCGGCCAACTTAGCCTTGATGGCTGCAAAATCCACCGGCTCTCCAGGATTGTCGTGCACTTCCGCGTACTGGATGACCCCGGCCCGGTCCACGATGAACGCCGAGCGCTTCGGAACCCCCGCCTGGCCGAGATTCTTTTCCGGCAAAAAGCTGTCGTAGGCAATGCCGTACGCCTGGGTCACCGCGTGGTCGTAGTCGCTCAACAGGGGCAGCGCGATGCCCTCCTTCTGGGCCCAAGCGGCTTGAGCAAAGGGATTGTCCCCGCTGATCGCCAACACCGTCGCATTCAAGCTGGTAAAACTGTTCAGGCTTCCCGTCACTTCGCAGAGTTCCGCGGTGCAGCCACCCGTAAAGGCCATCGGCACAAATAAGAGCAGCGTGTTCGTCTTTCCCAACTGGGCGCTCAAGGCCACGTATTCCGGGCCCGCGGCCCCCAGAGTGGTAAGCTTAAAATCAGGAGCGGTGGTGCCAACTTGGAGTGCCATGAGGTAGTGCAGAGTTTGAAGTTAGGGAAAATTCCGCCTGCCCGCGCAGCTGCGGGCCCCAAAAGGCCGGGACCGCGGAATCCTACCGCCTACGCGACGCCAGGAGGCCGGTCAACCTTGTTTGGCAGCCGCCTCCGGCCGCATCCCAAAAACCCGCCGCAACACGGTGCGCGCCGCATGGTATCCGCACATCCCATGCACCCCCGCTCCCGGCGGAGTCGCACTCGAACAGTGAAATAGCTTGGGGTGCGGCGTGGTGTAGGGATTCCATCGCGCCACCGGCCGCGTGAAAAGCTGCCGCCAATCCATCACCCCCCCAATCACATCGCCCCCTACATTGTTCGCATTGTACGCCTCCACCGCCCCCGGATCCATGGCGTGCGACGCCAGCACGACATCCCGAAAACCAGGCGCAAAGCGCTCAATCTGATTCGCGATCACCTCCGCGTAGTTCTTGCGGCTCCCCGACGGCACGTGCGCATAAGCCCACAGCGTGTGCTGCCCGGCCGGGGCCCGCAGGGGATCGCATTCGCTCTGTTGCCCCACCAACACAAACGGTCGGTCGGTCTCCTGCCCTTCCCAAGTGGCCCGCTCCGCCGCCGCCAGCTCCGCCATGGTCCCGCCCACGTGCACCGTGCCCGCCCGACGACACCACGGATTCAACCACGGCACGGGCTCGCTCAAGGCGTAGTCCATTTTGAAAACCCCCGGTCCATAGCGATAGCGCTCCAGGCGGCGACGGTACCCCAGGGGAAGCCAAGCCTGCGCCAGGCGCGCCACCGCCCGCGGCCCGGTGTCGCATAACACCGCCGCCGCTTCCGGCAACTCCCGCACATCCGACACCGTCACCCCACACCGCAATTCCCCACCCAAGGCCTCAAAATACCGCGCCATCGCCGAAGCGATCGCCCCGCTGCCACCCCGCGCCACCGGCCAGCCCCCCGCGTGTCCTGCCAGCCCCAAGGCCAAGCCCACCGCCGCGGTAAAACTTCGCTCCAAGGGCAAAAAACTGTGCGCCCCATTCCCCACAAACAACGCCCGCGCCTCTTCCGAGCAAAACTTCCCCTTCGCCAAGCCCACCGCCGACCGCACCGCCCCCAGCCCAAACCGGGCCAGCGCCAGCGGTTCCCCCGGCCAGAGCGGCAAGGGCCCTAGCAGGTCAGCGAAAAGGCCCTCCGCCCGCGGCACCAGCGGCTCCATGAGCCGCCGCCAGCGCGCCCCATCCCCCTGCGGCAGCGACTCCGCGGTCTCGTCCACGCTGCGCCACAGCCCCGCCGCCCGCCCTCCCGCCAGCGGATGCGCCAACAAAATCTCCGGGTGCACCCACTCCAACCCAAACTTCGCCAAGGGCAAGCCTCGCATAAAAGGCGACATCCCCGCCATCGGATGCACCGCGCTGCAAATGTCGTGGACAAATCCTGGCCGGGTCAACTCCGCGCTGCGCATCCCCCCGCCCGGCGTATCCCGGGCCTCCACGATCAAAACCCGCAGGCCTTCCCGCGCCAGCGTGATCCCAGCCGCCATCCCATTGGGACCCGAGCCGACAATCACGGCGTCATAGTGAGGGGAAGACATGGCAAAAATAGTATCAAAAAGCAACCTTGCCGAGGAAGGCCGCTTCAGGTTCAACTGTACAACGGAGCCGGGAACCCTCAGGTTGCTCAGCATTCCTCTCCCAGCCCGCTCCTCCATTCAACCCCACAACGCCACCCCATAATGCAACGCCGCCGCTTCCTCACCTCCGCCGCCGCCCTCGCCGCCGCCCCCGCTTTTATTCCCAACCTCCGCGCCGCCTCCCCCAATGGTAAAGTGCGCCACGCCGCCTTCGGCGCCGGCGGCCAGGCCTTCTCCGACCTCAGCAGCTTTGCCCAAAGCCCCCACTTTGAACTCGTCGCCGTCGCCGACATCGACACCGCCGCCTTCGAAGCCATCAAGGCCAAGTGGCCCCAAGCCAAGTTCTACCAAGACTGGCGCGAACTGCTCGAAAAAGAGTCCGACCAAATCGACTCCGTCAGCGTTTCCACCCCCGACCACATGCACGGCCCCATGGGTGCCGCCGCCCTCCGCGCCGGGAAACACCTCTACGGCCAAAAACCCCTCACCCAAAACCTCCGGGAGTGCCGCTTCATCACCGAATTGGCCCGCGCCAAAGGTGTCATGACCCAGATGGGGATTCAAATCTCCAGCAGCTTCACCGAGCGCTTCGCCGTCCGCCTCGTCCAAGACGGCGTCGTCGGCAAAATCAAAGAAGTCCACACCTTCAGCGCGAAACAATGGGGCGACCCCGAACCCGTACCCCAGCGCGAAGACCCCATCCCCGCCACCCTCAACTGGGACAAGTGGCTCGGCGCCGCCGCCGCCCGCCCCTTCCTCAGCGGCTACTATCATCCCGGCAACTGGCGCAAGCGCCGCGACTTCGGCACCGGCACCCTCGGCGACATGGGCTGCCACATGTTCAGCGGCTGGATGCGCGCCCTCGCCCTCACTAGCCCCATCACCGTCAAAAGCACCGGCCCCGCCCCCGGCCCCCATAACTGGGCCATCAACGGCCGCGTCGAATACCTCTTCCCCGGCACCGCCTACACCGCCGATAAAGAGGTCAAAGTCACCTGGACCGACGGCAATTCTCGTCCCCCCCAAGAAGTCGCTGACCTCGTCGGCGGCAAGCTCCCCGGCGAAGGCAGCCTCTACATCGGCACCGAGGGCGCCCTCCTCTGCGGACACATGAGTCGACCCCTCATCTACCCCTTGGAAAAAGGCAAAGGCTACAAGTTCCCCACCCTCGAACCCCGCGACCACTACGTCGAATTCCTCGACTGCGTCCGCCAAGGCGGCGCTAAGCCCTCCGCCAACTTCGACTACGCCGGCCCCCTCACCGAAGCCGTCCTGCTCGGCTGCCTCTCCAGCCTCTTCCCCCAACAATCCCTCCAGTGGGATGCCGCCAACCTCACCTTCAAAAACTTCCCCAAGGCCAATCCCTTCGTCGGCCGCAGCTACCGCCCCGGCTGGGAAATCCCCGGCCTCTCCAGTTAGGCGCCGCGCGCCTTCCCCGCGCCTCACCCGCGCCTTCCCCGCGGCCCCCTCCCCAAGGGGCCCGGGGAAGGCTTTTGCACCGCCCCCGCGACCCCGTTGCCTTTTTCCTAGCTGCGCCCACCCGCCATGCCCTCCGCCTCGCCTATCCGCCGCGCCCCCGCCCGGCTCGCCCTGGCCCTGATCGCCCTGGCCCTGCCCGCCGCCGCCGCGCCCCCGCCCGCTTCTTCTTACGTGGTCGTCGCCAAAAAATCGACCCTCGCCGACCCCGCGTGGCGCGAGGTGGTCAGCGCCCTTCAGGCCAAACACCGCGCCACCCTAGCCAGCTACGAGACCTCCGTCGACGAAGTCCTCCCCCCCCTGCAGCAGTCCTTTCCCCGCCACACCTGCTTCGTGACCCCGCCCGCCGAAGCCACCCGCGCGTTCGTCAGCCAAGTCCACCAACTCACCCGCCAACTCGACCGCGATATCTACACCGATACCCAATGGGGGATCCTTACTGGCTATGACGCCGCCGACGCCTTGGCCATCGCCCGCGAAAGCGCCCCCCTCATTGTAAATAAGGTCGGCGCCGCCACCCAATTCGCCTTGGACATGGTCGACGAAGGCCTCTGGTACGACGAACTCGTCCCCCAAAAAATGGTCCGCAAACCAAAAGGCCAATTCCCCGAGACGACCCAAGTCCCCCCCGATACCACCAAAGCCCTCGTCGATACCCTCAACCAATACCGCCCGGATTGCTTCATCACCTCCGGCCACGCCACCGAGCGCGACTGGCAAATCGGCTTCGCCTACCCCAACGGTTCCTTCCGCAGCCAACGCGGGCAACTCTTTGGTTCCGATACCCAAAACCGCCGCTTCGACGTCGCCTCCGCCAACCCCAAAGTATACCTCGCCGTCGGCAATTGCCTCATGGGTCACATCGACGACCGCGAAGCCATGGCCCTCGCCTGGATGCACAGCGCCGGAGTTCGCCAAATGATCGGCTATACCGTCACCACCTGGTTCGGCTACGCCGGCTGGGGCTGCCTCGACTATTTCATCGAACAACCCGGCCGCTACACCCTAGCGGAATCGTTTTTTGCCAATCACCACGCCCTGATCCACCTCCTCAGCCAGGCCCCCTCTCCCGGCCTCCAGCACGACCGCGACGTTCTCGCCTTCTACGGCGACCCCAAGTGGGAGGCCCGCCTCGCCGACCGCCCCAAGGCCTGGGAGCAATCCCTGCGCGAAGACCACGGCACCTACACCTTCGAAATCAAACCCAACCGCGGCCCCGCCAGCTTCCAACCCATCGACACCAACGGCTCCCAGCGCGGCGGGCGCCCCTTCATCGCCTTCTTCCCCCAGCGCCTCCAAACCGCCGAAATCATCCGCGGCGCCGACCTCCAACCCGTTATCGCCGACGACTTCATCCTCGTCCCCAACCCCAAGGCCTGCGACCCCAACCGCAGCTATCAGGTAGTCTTCAAGGCCCTACCCCAGTAATCCTAGCGCGCGCGGCCCAATTTATCCCTGCCGCCGAGCCCCAGCGCGGCGCGGCAAGCCCCAATTCCCGCCCGCCGCGCCCGCCCCCGCTCAGCCGCCTTCCTGAGCCGCCCCCGCCTCCTCCAGGAGCACGACCCGCCCGCGGGTGCCATCGACGCGCACCCGACAGCCGTTAGTGAGCCGCGAGAGGCATTCGCGCACCGACATGGCGGCCGGAATGCGCATCTCTCGCGCCGTCACCGCACCGTGGGACAAGGGCCCGCCACTTTCCGTGATCAAAGCCCGCGCCGTGTAAAACAACGGGGTCCAGGCCGGATTCGTAGTGCGCGCCACCAAAATGCCCCCGCGCGGAAAGCCCGCGAAGTCCTGCGGCCCAGAAACGATATACACCGTTCCCTCCGCCACCCCAGGGCTGCCGGGAAGTCCAGCCATTTCCGTGCCCGCCTCTAGCGGAGCGTAGCTGGCGGCGGCGGCCTCCGGCACCCAGCCGGGCGCCTGGCTTCGCGCCGCTTCCCAGGATTGCTTTTCGGCCGCCACTGCGCTGGCGAAGGCCTGCCATTTGACCCGGCTGTCGGCTGCAATCGCGGCCTCAATCTCCGCCGCGCGGGCAAAAAAGATATCCATCGGCTGCTCCAAAATGCCGCGCTCCACCAGCCGCTGGCCCAGCGCCTTCAAGCCCTTGCGCAGGGGCATCGCCAGCCGCGTCGTTTGATAGTGTTCCAGGTCGTCCAGCCCGGTGTAGACCCGGGCCAGGCGGATCAACTCGTGCATGAAAAAGTGCAGCTCCCCGGGCAGCCGCTGGAAGAGGGAAAACTCGGCCGCCTGGGACCGCATCTTTAGCTCCCGCTCCCGCTGCGAGGGCGTGAGATCCCCCGGAGCATCCAAAATCAGCCGCACCTGGTCCAGCGCTACCCACGGCACCTCGGCCCACAGCGGTTGATAGGGATCAAAGTCGATCTCGCGGTGCCCGTGGTTGCGCATCATCAACAGAAAGCGCTGGTGAAAGCTGCTGTGCTCCCGCGCTAACAAGCCACTATCCCAGAGCTCCCGACTGCCGTCGGCGCCGTGGATCCGCTCCGCCAGCAGCGGCTCGGCGCGCACCATCTCCGCGAGCTCATATAGCTCCTTGTTGATCGTCCCCGTCTTGGTCTCGCAAAACGCCAACAAGCCGTCCATCAAAGGCGCGATCTCATCCGGCCCAAACAACTCGCGCAGCAAAAAATGCAGCACCTTGTACAGGATCCCCTGGGTCACCGAAATAGCGATGTTAGGCAAGAAATACTGGCTCCCGTGGGCGTTGATTTCCTGCACAAAATGCCACAGCCCCGCGATCGATTTGTTGTCCACCGGCTCCGCCATGAACTCGCCCAGCCGTATCAGATAGTAATCTAGGTCGCGCGACCAATGCACCGGCAATTCTTGGACCCAGCGAAACTGCTCCCGCAGGTGCGGAATCAAAGTCGGCAAATCCTCCAGTGAAGTAAGGGTAAAGGGAAAGCGCCGCGCATAGATGTCGACCGCATTTTGATTCCCATAAATGTAGTGCCCGTGCTTGCCGAACCACTCGCCGGAAAAGGGCGGAAAGTTCATCAGGCGGAACGAGTGGGCCATCGATAGGTGGAAGCCGCGGTTTACGAAATCCCAGGTCAAGGGCGTGATGACGTTGGGAAAACGCTCCGCCGATTCATCGCGCGTCCAGCGCGGGGGAATCGTGGTGATCGGCCGCGATTGCAGCAGCACCAACCGCTCCCCAACCAGGCCCCACTCGATGTCCTGGGGGAAGCGAAACCAGTTCTCCACCCGCTGCAGCAAGCCGTTGATGGCCCCAATCTGCCCCGGGTGCAAAACCGAAGCCGCGCCCGCGCCGTCCGCAATGGCCTCGTCCTCGGTGCCGCCTCCCGCCGCCGCCACCGTGCGCAGCGTTTTGTGCGCGATCGTCGACGAAACCACCACCCCCGTGGCCTTTTCCACCTCCCAGTGGTCGACCTCGCAGGAGCCGCTAACCACGGATTCGCCGAGGCCGTAGTTGGCGTCAATCACCGCGACACCCAGGTCCCCGGTAATCGGGTTCATGCTAAAAGCGACCCCCGCCGCGTCGCAGGACGCCATCTCCTGCACCACCACCGCCATGTGCGCCGCCGTGTGATCGCAGCCGTGCCGGTGGCGATAGGCAATCGCCCGGTCGTGCCAAATCGAAAGAAAACAATCGCGCACCGCCGCCAGCACCGCCGCCGCATCGGGGCAGCTCAGAAAGGTGTCGTGCTGCCCCGCAAAGGCGGCGTTGGGAAGGTCTTCCATCGTCGATGACGAGCGCACCGCAAAGCGCGTCCCCACCGGCCAGGCCGCCAGCGCCGCCCGCACTTCTGCTTCCAAGGAGAGCGGCAGCGGCACCTCGCCGAGCCGCTTCCGCAAGCGCGCCGCCGCCTCCGCCAGCGCCGCGGGGTCGTCCACTGGCAGTTGCCCCACCGCCTCCCGCCAACCCTCAGACCCATCGAGCCACTCGCGATACGTGGCCGCAATCACGATGAAGCCGGGCGGAACATCGAACTTCCCGGAAGTAAGGAGCGCCAGGTTAGCGCCCTTGCCGCCGGTGTAGGCCGCCTGGGCGGCGAGGGGTTCATGGAAGTGGAGGATTCGTTTCATAAGTTTTAGGAAAATAGGTCAGGGCGAGGCCGATCCCCGCCAGCAGTAACCCAGCTAGGACATCGATCGCATAGTGGTAACGAAGATAAAGCGTGGCCACGCCGAGCCCCGCCGCGGGAAGCAGCAGGGCCCAAAACAACCGTCGGCGGCCCCGCCACAGCGAGCCCATCAGAAATGCCGTAACCGCGACGTGCAAGCTGGGGAACACATCGACCCCGTTGCTGCCCCCGGCCACCAAGGCGGCGTTGGCGCGGGTGATCCATCCCCCCGTGAGGGGAACCGCAAAGACCTCCGGCATCGCCAGGTGCGGCCCCGCCGCTGGCACCAAGGTGTAGCCGAGAAAACCCAGCCCGTACACGCTGATCAACCCATTAAAAAGCCGCGCCCCCTGCGGCACCGGCCGCCGCACCGCCACCCCAAAAGCCGCCAGGACCCCAAAGAAAAACAGCAAGTAACAGGCACTGAGAAATTCCGTTAGAACCGGCCCCGTCCACGCCCCCAGCAGCACCGCCGGCGTCTCTCCCAACAGCGCCCGGTCACTTTGCAGCAACCGCGCGTCCCAACTCTTGCCCCCGAGGTGCTGCATCACCGCTCCCAGCTGCGGATAGGCAGTGTTCACCAGCACTGGCAAAAGAGCTAGGCGGACGCGCTCCATGGCCACCGTCGGCCACCGCGCCGCCAACTGCGCCCCCGCCACCAAGACCCCAGCCATTCCCGCAAAACTCAGGCCCAGACTTCCCGCCCCGCCCGCCGCCCACAACCGCCCCGCGGTGATCGCCAAAAAGGCCCCAAAAATCACCTCGTGGACCCGCAGGGATGGCCGCGCCAGCATTTTCATATCCGGGGAATCTTAAGGGCTGCCAGCACCAACTGGTGCACCGCCAGGGCCTCGGCGCGGAGGTCCCGGTGAAAGGTTCCGTTCCAGGCCACCACGGCGAGTTTTTTGAGCCGATACCACCCGCGGACCCCGATCCAAGTGAGGGCTAGATAGGCCCAGAGCAATCCGCCGGATCCCAGCGCCGCCGCCAGCAGCACCCAACCGCCCGCCCACAACATCAGCAGCGGCGCCCCCACCAAAATGCGCCACAGGGCGATGACATTGGCATCGTCGGGAAAGCGCTTTCCCGCCCACCACCCCGCCGCCAGCGGCGGGAGATTCAACAGCGCCCCAGCCAAAACCGGCAGCCCCCCTAAAAAAGTAAGCAGGAGGTAGGCCCAGGGCCTGCGCAGTGGAAATAAGGGTACCCCCTGATGCCGCCATAGGCGGCGGCCGACCGCCTTGCGCTCCAAGGCTTCCCAGGCTGCCACCGCCTCCGCAGGCAGCCCCCCCTCAAAGGCTTTCAAGGCCGCAAAGTACCCCTGCGCCGTCCCTAGCGTCGCCAAGTAGGCGAACTTTTGCCCTAAATCTTGGCTCGCCTCATCCGCAAAATTGCAGCCCACCTCCTCCAGGGCCCGACTGAAGCGCGCCTTGACCTCCCCAAACCGCTGGCCCGGCTCCAAGCGCAACGGTGGCCCCATCACTACCTCCACCCGCGAGCGAAACGCCCAGGGGCACTCGTAGTGAATCCCCAGCGCCACCGCCGACAGCGGGCGCCCCGATTCCAGATAGCGCAGGGCAATCCGCGCCGCCCCGCTCTTGAACGGCAGGTGCCGCGGGCCCAGTTGGCTCGTCCCCTCGGGAAAAACCCCCAGTCGCCCCCCCCCTTGCAAATAATCGGCGCAGGTCTCGACCAATTGAAGGCTGTCCCCGCGCGACCCGCCGTCCGCGCTGCGCACCACTTCCACGCCCTCAAAGAAAATCTTGCCCAGGCCGCGCCGCAGCGATGCCTTCAACATAAAAGTGAGCCCCGAGATGGCCCCGCTGTAGACAAACCCGTCCACCGCGCCGTTGCGGTGCAGGCAAAGCACCAGCAGCGGGCCCTCCGCCGGAACGTGCTCCCCCCCAGTCACCGCAATGCGGCTGTAAAATAACTCGCGGATGTACCGGTGAAAAAAGGGGTGCCATTTCATCGGCAGGCAGGTCAGTAAAAACGGGCAGGGAGCGGGCCGACGCCACCAGGTGATGGCGCGGTGCATTTTTCATCCCTAATTCTAATCCAAAACTGCGGAATGGATAGACCTTTTGTAAAGCCAACCCGCGCCCCGCGGCTGGGGGCCCCTTCGCGGCTTTTGGCGCGGGGGGCACCAAAAGGTCGGCGCCCCGCACCTTGGCCGCCCCCATTTATCCTAAAAACGGGAGTTGCCTATCGCATTCGGCGGGCGCGCGGCGCTGGCGCCGGAGGCTTCCTCTTCGCGCGTGGGTTTTTGAGGGGCTGCCCCGCTGGCACCCCTGGCGAATTATCTGATTCTCCGGTAGGGCGCCCCTACAGGGCTCCCATTCCTTTTTGTGCTGAGAAAACCCAGGGCGTGGCCCTGAGCTATCGCATTTTGCCCCGTTGGGGCGCAGAAGTCCAGGGCATGGCCCGGTGCTTGAGCTGACGTGACCGCCAGAAGTCCTTTTTGCCACATTGCGAGTATTGAGGATCAGTGCATTACGAATGCCAGAATGGCCCTTGGGGGACTTTTTGCGGTGACATCAGGGCGGCGCGGTAGTATCTTGGTGCGCCCCATAGGCGCCGATTTTGCGCGCCAACGGCGCGGCCTACGCCAGCCCAGGGCAACGCCCTGGGACTCGAGCCCAAAAGAACCCCGAGCCCTGATGGGACGGCCTAATCGGCGGGCCCCATCGCACACTTTTTCATGACATTTCCGCGTTGTGGGGTGGCCCCGCCCGCCGGGTGGGTCCACCGCCCACGATGCGGCGGGGGCTTTGGACCGCGCAAAGGACTCACCCAATGGGTGAAACTCCTGAGGCCAAAGAAAACGGCTCATCCCCCGTCCTTATCAAGAAAAAGGGCCCCCAGTCAGCTTGCAACTTCCGGTTTTAGTTTTATTCCAGCGGACCCACCGGACTTTCCTCATCGAGGTCCTCGGAGGCGAGCAGGCGGCGGGCTCGGCTAGCCGCGGTGCGGCCCAGTTTGACCGGCTCCGGACTGCCCGCAAGGTACAGCGCGGTTTCATTGCGCGTCACTCCATCCAAGCGAATCACAGCCGCGGGGTTGACCAGCAGGGAGCGACTGAGGATGAAAAAGCCCTCCTCGGCAAGCATTTTGATCCACTCCTGCAGGGTGCGGCGGACAAAATAACTGCGGCCATCCATCGTGTAAGCCCGGCTGTAGTTGCCCTCCGAGCGCACCGAGGAAATCTCCTCCACCGAGACCTTGCTCCAGCTCCGCTGATTGCCCAGCACCACGCTGGCAGACCGATTCTTCCAGGAAGCCGCATCCCGAAGGCGCTCGATGACCAGCGCGAGCCGCGTCGGCTGGACCGGTTTGAGCAAGTAGTCTAGGGCCCTGGCCTCGAAGGCGCGAACCGCATATTCCTCGTAGGCGGTGACGAAAACGACTCGGCTAGTTGGCGGAATGTGCCCCAGCAGATCGAAGCCGCTCTCCGGTGGCATGGAAATATCCAGAAAAATAACATCCGGCGGATCGCCTTCTAACAAGGCAATAGCTTCGCTCAAATTGGACGCCTCTCCGACCAATTCAATCCCCGAATGCAGCTGCAAGACTTTGCCGAGCTGCTGGCGGGCGAGGCGTTCGTCGTCAACCAGGATGGCGCGCAGCGGAATCATATTATTTTAAGCAGAAAGGGGAGCGGGCATGGGGGGGAGCTCCAGCCGCACGCGCACCCCATGCTCCTCCGTTTCGACGGAGAGAGTGGCGGCGTCGCCGTAGGTCAACTGCAGGCGGCGGCGCAAGTTAACGAGGCCGAGACCTGTCGAGCCCGGGCTGCCAGGATCGACCCAGGAGCCGCTATTTTCCACCACCACGGAGAGTCCGCCATCGGGCCGCCCGCAGGCCTCAATCGCCAAGCGCAGCGGCAGCTTGCTCGTGCGCTGGCCGTATTTGACCGCGTTTTCCAACAGCGGCTGCACCAGGGCCCCGGGCACCTCGTGGCGGCGCGCCGCCTCGTCCGCCGTCACGGCGTACTCAAAGCGCTCTTCAAAGCGAATTTTCTCCACTAAAAGGTAACTGTGCAGCGCGTCAAGTTCCTCACCGAGCGGGTGGAGCGCACTGGTTTGCGCCAGGGAAAAGCGCAGGTAATCAGATAGGGCGTGGGTAATTTCCATGACCCGCGGCGGGTGTTCCGCCTCGGCGATAATCGCGTTCAGAGCATTGAAGAGAAAATGCGGATTGACCTGTGCCCGGAGCAGCCGCAGCTCGCTCTCCCTGGTCTGGGCCTCCAGTTGGGCGAGGCGCAGCCGCGATCGATTGGTGTCGACGAAATAGCTGATGCCCGCATAGAGGCTGACCCAAATGGCATAGATCCCACAGCGCAGCAGATAGGTGGACTCGACGAAAAACCGGCTCGCCTCGTTGGTCACCTGCAGCTTGGAGACGAGGCCGAAGGCCCACAGGCTAATGTGAGCGTCGGCTACCCCAAACACGATCACCAGCCCAATCAAACTGGGCACCTGCCGCAGCGGCGCCGCCCGATGGCGATTCCTAACGGCACGGCATATAGGCCGCAGCACAAACGCACTCAATAGAAAGCCGAAAACCGTCCGGAAAAAAACGAAATATAGCAGGTCGCTTCTACTGGAGAACACCAACCTCACGACCACCATCAGCATCAGGGACCACCCCAGCGTCTGCAGCAGCCAAAAAACATGCCCCTTTTTCGAAAAGTCTAGGAAACTTTTGCTTGGGGCAAACATAATAGAGGAAGGATCCTCGCTCCCTTGAAGTCCATAAAGGCGGCGCGGCGCTGCGCTTTAAACTCGCCTTCCTCGACCCCACAATCGGAAATCGAGATTTCCTCAAGCCCGCCCCAGGCGAATTGTTGTCAGCAGTGCGGCGACGGCGACCCCGACTCCCCTCCCACCACTTGGCGAAGCAAGCCGAGCACCGCTTCCTGGAGGCCCTCCAGGGCATAAAAACGGCGGCGATCCTCCAGACTGCGGCGCATCTCCCAGGTAGCCGGCAAATGCAGAAAAATCGCCCGCTGGTGCGCCGAGTGCCCCGCCTGGCGCGTCAAATGGAGCAGGCGGTAATAGAGGTGATTGCAGACAAAGCGCCCCGGATCAGCGCTCCGGCGGATCGCCAGGCCCGCGGCCCCGCCGCCAGCTTCCCCCAGCCGACCCGCCAAGCCGCTCGCCAGGTGGGCCGGGCCTCGGGCCAAAATGCGCTGGCCGCGCGGCTGCCGCCCCGCGTTGTCCGGAATCCCGTAGTCCTCCTCGTTCCACGCCGTGGTTTCGATCGAGATTTCCGCCCGCCCAGAAACCCCCAGGGCCACAATCCAGCTCGGGCGAGAGCGCCGCACGGAGGCCGACAGCTTCCGCCAAGCCGTCGGCCCGCTCACCGGCAACTCCAGGCCCACCACCCCGACCGTCCCACCCAGCAGGCGGCCGTGGAGCGCGCGCGCCAGCGCTCCCGCAGGATTGAAGGAATCCCCCCCAAAGGGCTCGAATCCAGTGAGGAGAAGCTCGGGCGCAGGCATCAGAAAAAAAGGAAAGAAACCAGGGCCCCCGGCCCCGCCACCGGCATGCATAATCCCTTCAGATCCGCCCGCGCAAGCCCTCCGCAGCGGACTGCCCGCTTTTCGCCCCTGCGACAAAAAGCTTAATGTCGGTCCCGGGGAACCTTCAGGCCTCCTCCCCAGGCAGCGGAACTTCCACCGCGTGGCAAACCTGGCGCCATCCCGGGAAATTCCACTTATTGGGGAAATCGCGACACTGCCCAGGTTTGACTTCATTGATGCGGCAATCGCTGCCACTCAAGAAGATGCAGGAATCGTCGGCCTGCTCGAGGAGGGAGAGCCCGGCGCGGTCCGTGCGCAGGCGGGTGTAGTGGTTGATGAAGTCATCGGCCTCCAGGTGGAGGAAGGCGGCGATGGCCTCGATCTCCGCGGGGCTGACCTTGACGTCGCCCGGCCAGCGGCAGCAGGCGGTGCAGCGCTGGCATTTCCAGGTGCGGTGGGCCGGGGGAAGTTCAGGGGGCATCGGGGGCGGAATCGGGGGGGGCAGCCCAGGGATTGTCCCGGGCCTGGGCTGGGGCCGAGGAGCGAAAAAACCTCACTTGGCGAAGTGGGCCGCGATGGCCTTGATGAGCCCTGGAATGTCGTGGGAACTAGGGGTGATGTGCGGCTTGAGGCCGTGGCGCTTGAGGGCGGCCGTGGTCACGGGGCCAATGCTGGCAATTTGGCAGCCCGCCGGAATCGGCAAATTCAGGGCCATGAAGTGGTCGACCGCGCTGCCGCTCGCGAAAGTGAGAACCTCCGCGCCCTCTTCTCGAAAGCGGGCCTGTCCGCCGGCGACATCCTCGGTTTCCGGCACCGTGCGGTAGGCGATGGCCTCGTCCAAAATCACCCCCTTGGCGAGCAGTTGCTCCGCCACGACGTCGCGCGCCGATTCCCCCCGGACCCAGAGGACGGTTTGGTTATCCAGGCTGCCCGCGTGGGCCTCCAGCTCTTCGACGAGGGATTCGGCGACGAATTTCTCGGGGACGAAGTCGACTCCTAAACGATACTCCGCGACTTTCTTGGCGGTGCCTGGTCCGATGGCGACGATTTTCACCGCGCCGATTTCGCGGGCGTCTTTGTAGAGTTTAAAGAAGAGCTCGAAGAAGGCCTCCACGCCGTTAGGACTAGTGAAGATGATCCATTCATAGCGGTGGCAATCCTGGACCATTTCTCCAAAGCCGAGGAGATCGCGGGGCTTTTCGATGCGGATCGTGGGAAGTTCATAGGTGTCGGCCCCGAGGGCGCGGAGGCCCTGGCTGAGGACGCCAGCTTGGGCCCGGGTGCGGGTGACCACGATGCGCTTTCCAAAGAGGGGGCGGCGCTCGAACCAATTCAGTTCGGGGCGGAGCGCTACCGTGCCGCCGATCACGCAGACCGCCGGGGCCTTGAATTGGTGCTTCTCCACCAGGTCGGCGATGCTGCTCAAGGTGCCGGTGAGGGTCTGCTGGCGGCCGGTCGTGGCCCAGCGGATTAGGGCCACCGGAGTTTCCCCCGCCGCGCCGTGGGCCATCAACTTGCCCGTCAGTTCGCCCATCCGCCCCACTCCCATGAGCATGACTTTGACGCCATCGGCTTGCGCAATTTTAGCAAAATCCAGGCTACTCACTTCCTTAGTAGGGTCTTCATGCCCCGTGAAAATAGTGAGCTGCGTATTGTAGTCGCGGTGCGTCACCGGGATCCCCGCATAGGCGGGCCCGGCGATGGTCGAAGAAATCCCCGGCACCACCTCGAACGGACAACCCGCCGCATACAGCTCCTGGGCCTCCTCGCCGCCCCGTCCAAAGACATAGGGGTCCCCCCCTTTGAGGCGGGTGACCACTTTTCCTTCTAACACCTTCCGAATGAGGAGTTGGTTGATCTCCTCCTGGGGGAGGGCGTGGTTGGCGGCCTGCTTTCCCACGTAGAGCAATTCCGCGCCAGGCTTCATCCAGCCGAGGACCTGCTTGTTGACCAGGTAGTCATAGGCCACCACATCGGCGGCCTCAATGCACTCCTTAGCGCGCAAGGTGACGAGGCCGAGATCGCCGGGACCGGCGCCGACGAGATAACAAATTCCTGGAGTAACGGGAAGCAACATGGGGACGCCATTGAAGCGCGGGGCGGGCCGAAAGGCAAACGGCGGATGCAGCCCGCCGCAGCGCCCCGCGCTCCCCGCTGGCCAGCGCGCCAGACTCTGCTACAGGAAAAGCTCGCCACCTCCATGCGCCCATGAAAAATCGCCTTCTGCCCTTCCTCGCCGCGGCCCTGCTGCTCGCCCCCGCCGCGGCCCAAGTGCCCGCCAACCTCGTCGCCGAGGGCATCCCCCCGATTTCCCCGGAGCTCGTGGAGTCCGCGGGGCGCTATGTGGAATTCCGCGCCGCGGCCCTGCAAAGTTGGCAGCCGATGCGCCGCGAAATGCTCATCGCCACCCGCTTCGGCGCCACCCCGCAGCTCCACCTCGTCCGCCAACCCGGCGGCGCCCGCCAACAATTGACCTTCTCCGCAGAGCCCGTCGGCTCCGCCTCGATTCAGCCCGTCCGCGGAGACTGCCTCATTTTTTCTCAAGACTCCGGCGGCGGGGAATTTTTCCAGCTCTACCGCTACGACTTCCGCGATGGGCGCCGCACCCTCCTCACCGACGGAAAATCTCGCAACACCGGCGTCCAGTGGGCGCGCGACGGCAGCCGCATCGCCTGGACTTCCACTCGCCGCAACGGCCGCGACAACGACGTCTGGCTCGGCGATCCCCAGCGGCCCGGCGAGGCCCGCCTCCTCGCCGAACTGAGCGGCGGCGGCTGGAGCGTCAGCGACTGGTCGCCTGACGGAACCCAATTGGCCCTCACGGAATTCCTCTCCGCCAACTTGAGCCAACTCTGGCTGCTCGACGCCGCCACCGGCCGCAAGGAGCGCCTTACCCCCGACGCTCCCAGCCCGATCTCCCGCAGCGGCGCCCAGTTCTCCCCCGACGGAAAATCCCTCTACTACACCAGCGACGAAACCGGCGAATTCCAACTCCTCGGCCGCCTCTCCCTAGCGGATCGAAAATGGCAACCCCTCACCAGCGACATCCCCTGGGACGTCGAAGCCTTCGACCTCTCCCCGGACGGCCAGCGCCTCGCCTTCGCCAGCAACCAAGCCGGCGCCAGCGTCCTCTACCTCCTCTCCACCGCCCCCGGGGCCGCCGCCGCCCCAGTTCCCGGCCTGCCGCCCGGCGTCATCACCGGCTTGGAGTGGCATCCCTCAGGAAATGACCTCGGCTTCAGCCTCAGCGCCGCCCGCTCCCCCTCCGACGCCTGGTCCCTCGAACCCGCTACCGGCACCCTCACCCGCTGGACGGAAAGCGAAACCGGCGGCCTCAATCCCGCCCAGTTCCAGACCCCAGAGCTGGTCGCGGTGAAAAGCTTTGACGGCCTCCCGGTCTCCGGTTTCCTCTATCGTCCAGACCCCGCCAAGTTCCCCGGCAAGCGCCCCGTCCTCATCAGCATCCACGGCGGCCCCGAGGGCCAGTCCCGCCCCATCTTCCAGGCCCGCCAAAACTACTGGATCAACGAACTCGGCATCGCCCTCTTTTACCCTAACGTCCGCGGATCGCAGGGCAGCGGCAAAACCTTCCTCGCCCTCGACAACGGATTTCGCCGCGAAGACTCGGTCAAGGACATCGGGGCCTTTCTCGACTGGATCGCCGCCGACCCCGGCTGCGATGCCGACCGGGTGGCGGTCAGCGGCGGCAGCTACGGCGGATACATGTCCCTCGCCTGCCTTATTCAGCACGGCGCGCGCCTGCGCTGCGGCGTCGACATCGTCGGCATTTCTAACTTCCTGAGCTTCCTCCAAAATACCCAAGACTACCGCCGCGATCTGCGCCGCGTGGAATATGGGGACGAACGCGATGAGGCCATGCGGGCCTTCCTCAGCCGCATCAGCCCCACCGAGCATGCCGCCCGCATCACCAAGCCGCTCTTCGTCGTCCAAGGCCAAAACGACCCCCGCGTCCCCGTCAGCGAAGCTTCGCAGATGGTCGCCGCGGTGCGCCAGGGCGGCACCCCCGTCTGGTATCTTCTCGCCAAGGACGAGGGCCACGGCTTCGCCAAGAAACCCAATGCCGACTATCAATTCCATGCCACCATCCTCTTCCTCCAAAAGCACCTCCTCAACTAAGCGCCCCCACCCCATGAAACGCGCCCTCGCTGGCCTCCTCTTCCCGCCCGCCCTCCACGCCGCCCCAGACCCCGCCCCCATCCTTGCCGAAGGCGCCGAGGTGCAGCTCCTCGCCGATGGCTTCAAGTTCACCGAGGGACCCGCCGCCGATGCCGCGGGCAACGTCTATTTCACAGACCAACCGAATAACCGAATCTGGAAGTGGTCCACCGAGGGCAAACTCTCCCTTTGCCGGGAACCCGCAGGCCGCGCCAATGGCCTATACTTCGACCCCGCAGGCCGCCTGATCGCCTGCGCCGACGAAAAAAATGAGCTCTGGCGCCTCACCCTGCCGGACGGCGCGGTGGAGGTGCTCGTCAAAGACCTGGGCGGCCGCCGCCTCAACGGGCCCAACGACGTCTGGGTTCGCCCCGACGGCGGGCTCTATTTCACCGATCCCTTTTACAAGCGGGACTACTGGACCCGCGGGCCCTCCGAACTCGAGGGCCAACACGTCTACTTTCTAGCCAAAAATGCCGCGGCCCCCACCGCCGTGGCCCGGGACCTCCAGCAGCCCAACGGCCTGGTGGGCAGCGCCGATGGGCGCACCCTCTACGTCGCCGACATCCGCGCTCAGCAAACCTGGCGCTACGCCTCGCAACCCGATGGAACCCTAGCGAATAAGTTCCTGTTCTGCCCCATGGGCTCGGACGGCATGACCCTGGACGCCGCCGGAAACCTCTACCTCACTGGCAAAGGCGTCACCGTTTTTAATTCCCAGGGCACCCAGATCGGACACATCCCCATCTCCGAAAGCTGGACTGCCAACGTCTGCTTCGGCGGCAAAGATGGCGCCACCCTCTTCATCACCGCGATGGATTCCCTCTACGCCGTCAAAACCAAACAGCAATGGGCCCGCTAGGAGCCACCCCACCCCAGCGCTTTTGGCCCGCTCGCCGCAGAGCTCCTAGCGCTTCAAAACCAACTCTAGGCGGGCCCCGAGGGCGTGCTCCAACTCCATGACCGCCTTGTAGTAGTCCGACCACACTTCGTAGCGGTCCTCCTCAAACTTGGATACCAAGTCTTCGTTTTGATATCGAGTCTTGAGGTTGCGGACCGGATCGGCCGCGGTTTGGGCGACGCTTTTCTCGGCATTTTTCCGGATGCCGGCCAAATCGGCGTCGTAGGCGCCCAGTTCCCGGGAGGCGCTGCGAATGCGGTCCAAAGCCGTGCGGATTTCGCTCGCAATTAGTTGGCGCTGGTTCCCAATCTCCGCGCGGTAGGCCTCGGTGGCCGTCTGGTGTTCCAGGTGCGCCTTGTTCAGTCCGATCCAATCGAAAAGCGGCAGCGAAACCCCCGCCCGCACCGACCACTCCTCCGAATCGCTGGTGCGGCCCGTCGTCTGCGCCGTGGCCCAGCCCGCGTCAAAAAAGGTGAAAAAGGGTATTTTTGCGGCCTTGGCCCCCTTGAGCTCCGCCTGAGCCAGCGCGAGTCGCGCCTCCAAGTCGAGGAGGTCCGAGCGGTGCAGCTGGGCCATCTTGACGAGGTAATCAAAATCCAGCGCCTCCAGCGGGACCACCCGGCGCGTGGGCTTGCCAATGACCGCAATCCGCTCTGGGCGGTCCAAGCCGCAGTAGGAGGCCAACTCCTGGCGCAGCCGGGCGATGTCGCTGCGAAACTCCCGCAGGTCGCGGATCGACTTGCCAATTTCTAAGCGAATGTCGGCCATCAAGTCAGCCAGAACTGGCGCCTGGGCCGCCTCCATCTCCCCGCCAAATTTTTCCTGCAGCGCTTGCCGGGCGCGGGTGGCCCGAGCCACGCTTTCCGCCATGTTGAGATCTTCATAGAGCGCCCGCACCGTGCGCACCACCTTGTCCTCCTCAATCAGGTAATCGGACTCCGCCCGCGCCGTCTGGGCGGCCGCAATTTCAATATTGGCGCGCCGCTGCAAGGGGTTGGGAATCGCAAAGCGCACCAAGACGCTGAGCTGATCGTCACGGGAGGTATCATCAGGGTGACTAATGAGTTCGCGCGACCGCTCCACGATGCGCCGCTCGCCGTTGGCGCTGCCAGCTTCGTTAGTATTATAAATGCCGCCCGCACTAGCTTCCGAGGTGGTCTGGTTAAAGGTTTCCGACGCGCGGCGCCGCTCGTACACCGTCGTCTCCACCACATCCCGGTACCGCCCCGGGGTGACCCGGCGCTCAATCGTGCGATAGCGCGAGCCCTGCAGGGCGCCGGACGTCTCCTGGAGCTGGCTCTCGCCCGCTCCCGGATAAAACTCCGGAGCGAGATTCCGCTGGGCCTCGCTCTGCCGAAAGCGCTCGTCGATCTTGATGCGCTCGGTAGAGTACTCCGTAAACGGTTCCCGCAAGCGATCGTCGTGTTCCCAAGCATAGCCGATGCGCAGCTCCGGGTTTTCCCAGTCGCCCGCCCCCGCCACCTTGGCGCGGGCGATCAAAATTTCCGCGCGGCGGCGCGTCAAATCGGGATGATTGGCGATCGCCAAGCGGATCAATTCATCTTCGCGCAGGGCCCCGCTGCCAGGAATGCGGCGCGGCAGTTCCGCCTCCGGCGGCGCCGCCCGGCGCGCCCCCACTGCTGGGCTCGCGGCCGGTGCCGGTGTCGGCGATGCGGGCCGCGCCGCCGCCGTCGGCCGATTTTTGGCCTTGGCCTGTTGCCAGGCCGCGCCGGACTGATTCCCTGCCAGGAGCGGAAGCACCCCCAGCCCCAACAGCGGAATGACTAAATGGCTCAGGGCGGGCTTGGAAAACTCAGGGCGGGACATGGCGCGGGCGAAGGGGGCAATGGAGAAAAGAATCGGTCGCGTGATTTAACGCAGTTCTGCGCGGTAGGTCTATCGCAAAGCTGCCGCCTCCCGGCGGAATGATCCACGAAAAAACAGCGGCCAAGGTCAGTTTCAACTCAACTTCTGGTTTTCCACCCAGCGCACCGCATAGCGCACCAATTCATTGCCCGACTTGAGCAGCAGCTTTTCCTTGATGTTAGCGCGGTGCGCGTCCACCGTTTTCACCGAAACCTTGAGTTCCTCGGCAATGGTGCGGGTGCCCTTGCCGTGGCCGATCATCTGGAAAATCTCAAATTGCCGGTCGCTCAGCGCCTCTACCGGATCGGTGGTGGCGGCCCGCCGACCGGAGAAGATTTCCAGGATTTTTCCGGACATCGCCGGGCTGACGTAAATTTCCCCTTCGAGGATTTTATGAATCGCCTCCATCATCTTTTTGCCGCCCTCCTGCTTCATAATATAGCCTTGGCCGCCCGCGCGCAGCACCCGCTCCACATAAAGGCTCTCGTCGTGCATGGAGTGCACTAGCAGAGCAGGCTGCTTGGTGCAGGCCCGGATGTCCTTGATGAGCTCCAAACCGTTTTTTCCCGGCAATGAGATGTCGATGATCACCAGATCTGGCTTGAGTTCGATCACCGCGGTGAGCCCGGAGGCGGCATCGCTGGCCTCCCCCACCACCGCCAGACCAGGCTCATGGTTGATGAGCTGGGCTAGCCCCTGACGCATCAGGGGATGGTCGTCGACAATGAGGACGCGCTTTTTGGACATAGTGCTTAGTGTCAGATGCCGGTGAAACTAAGCTTTGTCGAGCTTTTTGACGTTCCCGGCGCACCTCAGGGGCCCCGGGGAGCGCGCAGCGGCGCGATGGCGCAGGTGACGATGACCCCGCCGCCCGGGCCAGGTCCCACGTGCAGGGTGCCCCCAATCAGGCCCGCCCGGTATTGCATCACCCGCAAGCCCATGCCTCCCGCCCCGCCGCCAAAACCAGCGGGTAAGCCGCAGCCGTTGTCTTCCACCGCCAATTCGACCCGCCCTTCGATGTTTCCCAGCGAGAGCGCAATCGCGCTGGCCCGCCCGTGTTTAGCGGCATTGGCCACCGCCTCCTGGGCGATGCGATACAGGTGGATCGCCACTTCCGGATCCGCCGCCGCCTTGCGGCCCTCGGTGAGGAGGCGGCAGGTGCAAGTGAGGCCCAGGTGCTTGGTGGCACTAGCCGCGAGGTCTTGGAGGGCCACCGCCAACCCCTTACTCTGCAACACCACCGGCGAAAGCCCCCGCGCCAGATCCCGCGTCTGCCCAATGGCCTCGCGGATCAGCCCCGTGATCTGATCCAAATCCGCGGCCTCCCCCGCCCGGCCCTGCGCCGCCAGCCGCTGCGACAGCACTTGGCTCATAAATTCGATTCCCGTGAGATGCTGCCCTAATCCATCGTGCAGGTCGTGGCCAAACCGGCTCTGCTCCCGCTCCGCCACGTTCAGCACCTCCGCTTCCAGGCGCTTGGTATCGGTGACATCAATCCCGCTCATGATCACGTAATCCACGGTGCGCCCCCCTTCCGCAAGGAGCGCCGTATTCGACCAGGATATGACCCGGCGCTTGCCAAAGCGCGAGACCACGCTGCCTTCAAAGGCGCTCGCGGTCGCCGCGCTGGTGAGCTGCTTGAAATTGTGCCGCGCCGCGGCCCGCTGGTCCTGCGGGATCAACAAGTCCCACGGCGCTTTGCCCCGCACGTCCTCCTGCATGTAGCCACTCACTAACTCCGCCGCGTGGTTGAAGCGCACAATCTTCCCCTCCGCATCCAGCACGATAAAAATCGCCCCCGACGCGTCGAGCAGCGCCTGGGTAAAGTCGTTCTCCTTGCGCAGGGCATCTTCCGCCCGCCGCCGGTCCAGGGCGTCCGCCAAAATCCCCCCCACAATCTTCAATAGAGAAATCGCATCCTCCGTCCAAGGCATCTCCAACTCCGTGGAGTCCAGCCCAATGAAACCCACCAGTTGCCCCCCCACCGCCAAGGGCACAAAAATCACCGACTTGATCCCCTGGGCCCGGAAGGTCTCTTGGTCCAAGGCCGCCTCTGCACACAAGGTGTCCACCGAATATATCGCAATCCCATCCAAGCGCCGCAGCCGCAACGCCGACCAGGGCAAGTGCTCGTCTAACAGCAACCCCCGCGTGCCCGCCCACGGGTGCGGCCGCCCGCCCGCCGCCCACTCGTGGGTGTGGTCCACTAGCTTCCCTCCCCCGTGCACCCGGCACAAATGGCAGTGGTCCACCCGCAAAAATTCCCCCATCTCCCGCAGCGCCTCCTGGATTCCCCGGTCGATCTCGTCGCTCTTCAGCCGCACGAAAAGACTCGATATCCGCGAAACCAGGGCCTCAAATTCCACCCGCTGCTGCAGCGCATTTTCCGCCCGCATGATCTTCCGCGTCACCGGCCCCGCCGACATCGGCTCGTCCTGCCCAGGCCGCGACGGCAGCACGCTGTGGGAAAAGCGAATCTCGCGCTCGGGGGGCATAGCAAAAAAATAAGTTAGAATTTTGAGAGTGGGCCCGAGCTCCTAGGCCGCACCGCGGCCGCGCGGCACGGGCGGCCCCACCCTATAGCAGACTCTCCGGTCCGAGCCTACGGCAAAATGCCGCCCCGCCGCCCTATCGTTTTCCTAGCAAGGCAGTGACTACGGCCGACAGGATCAAGAGCGACCCCGCCAGGCGCTGCCCCATGGCGCCCCCCCCAGCGACCCGCTCCTCGTTGCCAAACCAGCGCCGCCCCACAAACCAAACTAAGCCAATCGACCACAGCCCCCGAGTGCCGTACACGATGTTGACCCGCGTGGGGTCGTTGAAGTGGGCATTGCACAGGGCCATCGCCAGGGTCTGCCCGGTCATCAGGCCCGTAGCCCAGCCCAGGTAGGGCCGCGCCGCCCGCGGCACCCGCAGCACTCCCGGAGCCTGCCAAGGCGCCGCCGCCACCGAAAACAACCCAATCCCGCAAAAGGCACACCCCAAAAACCGCCCCCGGCCAAAGCCCGCCGCCCAATGCCCCACTAGCACGTCGGTGGCCGCAAACGCCAGCGAACTCACCAAACACCACCCCACCGCCGCCCCTTTCCCCCACCCCCCGCGCAAATCCCGCCAGCCCAAAACCAATATGCCCACCGTAGTCAAAACAGCCGCGGCGCCCAGTCCCGCCCCCAGCGGGGTTCCGGCTAGGGCCACCGCCAGCAGCGCCGTCAACACCACCTTGGTCCCCATCAGCGGAGTCACCAGCGACACATCCCCCGCCCGAATCGCCGCAAACGTCGTCCAGGTTCCCAAAAAAATCATCCCCCCCACCACCCCAGGCTTCCAGGCCTGCGCCCAATCCATTTCCCCAGAAACTGTCAGAAAAAGCGGACCGAAGGCCAGGATGCCCGCAAAATTCATCCAGTAAAACGCCTCCATCATCCCCGCACCCCGACCATAGGCCTGCTTAAACAGCAGCGCCGCCACTGCATACACCCCCGCCGAAAATAGCGGCACCAACAAATGCCAAGCTTCACTCATCACCCCCCTGCCCTCCGCTCAGCTCAGCCCCGGCGCAAGCCCGCATGGCCCGCAACGCCGCAAACCGCCCCCCACTCCGCCTTTGCATCCACCGCGGGCCCCGCCACCGCTTCTCCCTCCCCGCCATGCCCGCCTCCCCACTCCCTTGGTCCTTCCCCCTCGTCACCGGCGCCAGCAGCGGCTTCGGCGTCGAATTCGCCCGCCAACTCGCCCCCTCCGCCCGCGCCCTCGTCCTCACCGCCCGCCGCGCCGAAGCCCTCGACACCCTAGCCGACTCCCTCCGCCGCGCCCACCCCAATCTCCTGGTCCACTGCCTCCCCTGCGACCTCGCCTGCCCCTCCGAACGCCGCGCCCTACCCGACCGCTGCGCCGCCCTAGGTTTCACTCCCGACCTCCTCGTCAACAATGCCGGCCTGGGCGACTACGGCAGCTTCGCCCAAGCTAACTGGAACAAACTGGCCCAGGTGCTCGCGGTCAATGTGGAAGCCCTCACTCACCTAACGTATCTTTTCGTTCCCCTGCTGGGCCGCCACCCCGCCTCCGGCCTCCTCAACGTCAGCTCTCTCGCCGGAGAATTGCCCATGCCCGACTTCGCGGTCTACTCCGCTAGCAAGGCTTATGTGACCCGCCTCACCGAGGCCCTCCGCATCGAGTTCCGCCCCCGCGGCATCTCGGTAGCCGCCCTTTGCCCCGGGCCATCGCCGACCGCCTTTGGGCAAACCGCCCAGCGCCCGGGCGAAGTCCTGCCCAGCGCCGATTTCGCCCGCCAGAGCCCCGAACGCGTCGTCCGCTGCGGCCTGCGCGCCTTGGCGACCGGTCGGCCGGACTCCTTTCCCGGAGCCGCGGTGTGGTGGACCTCGCGCCTGCTTCGGCTCTTGCCAGCGCCCTTGCTCCGGCTCATCCTTGGCCTCCGCCCGCGCCAAGCGAGGCCCCTTTCCCCATGATCGCTACTACCGCCCTCACTTACTCCGATTATTATGCCGTCTTCGGAGCCATCAGCCTCCTCCTCGGCATCGCAGGATTTGTTAAAGCCAAAAGCATCCCCTCCCTCGTAGCCGGCGGCATCTCCGGCATCGGCCTCTGCGCCGCCGCCGTCGTCATCGCCCGCCACGTCCGCGAAGGCACCTCCGCCACCAATGGCTATATCCTTGCGCTCGTCCTCTCCGTCCTCCTCCTCGGCAAGTTCCTTCCCGGTTTCCTCAAAACGAAAAAGGTCTACCCCGCGGGACTCATGGCCGCCCTCAGCCTCGGCGGCGTCGCCGTCGGCGTCCTCGCCCTCACTTCCAAGTAGCCTCGCCGCACCCCTCCCCTTCTCACTCCTCGCCTTTTATCATCATGCAGGTCCTCAAAGTTAAATACGTCCTCTGGGCCGCCGATTGGCAGCGCTGCCTGCGCTTCTACCGCGACCTCTTCGGCGGCACCATCACCTTGGAAATGGAAGTCTGGAGCGAAATCGTTATCGCCGGAGCCACCCTCGGCGTCCACGGCGGCGGCGAAGGCAAGCGCACCTGGACCGGCCTCTCCTTCCAACTCGACGACCTCCGCAGCGGCATCGCCAAACTCCTCGAGTGCGGCGGCGCCCTCGCCTCCGAGCCCAACGATACCCCCGAAGACCCCCTCCACCTCGCCATGTGCATCGACCCCGAGGGCAACGAGTTCATGATGACCCAGCGCCGCCCCTAGTGCAGTTAGGATATCCCTGACTAATCAATCTCTGGGCCTCGCCCCCCGGGGGGGGGCCGGGGCTCAGAGCGCCCCCACTTCCAGCCAGCGGCGCTCCCGCCACGACTGCAGGCCCAGCTCGGCCAACTGCACCCCCTTGGCTGCTTCCCCCAAATTCCAGGGAAAAGGCTCTCCGCAGGCCACGTGGCGCAGGAAGCGTTCCCACTGCATTCTGAAGGCGTTGCCGTAACCCTCGGGCGCATCCGGCACCTCCTGCCAATGCGCTAGAAAATCCACTGGCTGGACCAAATCGGGATTCCACACCGGCCGCGGGGTTTGCCTCCGGCTTTGCGTATAGCATTTTCTCAAACCGAAAACCGCACTGCCCTCGGTGCCGTCTACCTGAAAGGTCACCAAGTCGTCGCGCCGCACCCGCACGCACCACGAGCTATTCATCTGGCAAATGATGCCGCCCTCCAATTCAAACGTGGCGTAGGCCGCGTCGTCGGCCGTGGCGGCATAGCGCTGCCCCTGCTCGTCGACCCGCCCGGGCACATGGGTGGCCCCGATGGCGCTGACCCGCTGCACCGGGCCAAACAGGTTATCCAGCAAATAGCGCCAGTGGCAAAACATATCCACCATGATCCCGCCCCCCGCGTCCTGCCGATAGTTCCAGGATGGCCGCTGCGGGGGCTGGTTCCCGTCCTCCCCCGAGAAAACCCAATAGCCAAACTCCCCGCGCACGCTCAAAATCTTCCCAAAAAAACCCGCCTCCCGCAGCGCCTGGTACTTCAAGATGCCCGGCAACCACAACTTGTCCTGCACCGCCCCGTGCTTGACCCCCGCCCGCGTCGCCAACTCCGCCAGGCGCTGCGCCTCCGCCAAATGCGTCGCCGTCGGCTTCTCACAGTAAATCGCCTTCCCCGCCGCCACCGCCCGCTCCACAAAACCCCCGCGCAGTTGCGTCAGGGAGGCATCAAAAAAAATCGCATATGCCGGATTGGCTAAAACCGCATCCAAGTCCGTCGAGACCGGCAGATCCAGCCCCGCCCGCGCCGCGCACTCCCGCAGCTTGGCCTCATTGCGCCCCGTCAAAATCGGGTCCGGCAGCAGCACCAGATCCGGCGAAACCCGCAGCCCACCCTCCTTGATGATCGCTGCGATGGAGCGCACCAGGTGCTGGTTGGCCCCCATCCGCCCGGTGACCCCATTCATAATAATGCCGATTTTTTGAATCATATTTTTAACAATGTTGTTGATAGGCCTCCAAGATCGCCGCCAGATAGGCGTCCTGGTCTTGCGCCCAGCGCCGGTTAGAAAAAATTTCGCACTCGCAAAACCCGGCAAAACCCGCCCCTTCCATCCACGCCCGGATCTGCCGCAGCGGAATTCCGCCTTCCCCCATCAAGCCGCGGTCGTTCAACAGGTCCTCGGTTGGGCTGCGCCAGTCGCAAACGTGAAAAGCCAACAAGCGCCCCGCGACCCCCGCCCGCGCGATCTCCCCCTCCAAGGCCGCGTCCCACCAGGTGTGGTAAACGTCCACGGCAATCCCCACCTCGGCCGGTCCCCCCAGCCAATCGCACAAATCGTTGGCCTGCCCCAGAGTCACCACCGCCGACCGCGTGTCCGCATACATCGGATGCAGCGGCTCCACCGCCAACTTGACCCCCGCCGCGCGGGCGTGCTCCACGCAAGCCGCAATCCCCTCCCCCACCTGCCGCCGCGACTCCCCCAGGGCCTGCCCCGGCACCGCCCCGCACACCAGCACCAACCCGGGAGCCCCGCAGGCCGCCGCCTCATCAATGGCCCGCTTGTTTTCATCCACCGCGGCCTGCCGCCCATTAGCCGTTAGCGCCGGAAAAAAACCACCCCGCGCCAGCCCCGCGCAAACCAACCCCGCCTCCCGCACCCGGCGCCCCACCGCCGCGGCCTCGCGCCCTGCAAAGTCCCGGCGCCACAAGGTAATCCCCCCCATCCCCGCCGCCGCATAGGCCTCAATGCAGCGCTCCACCGCCCACGGCCGATGGGTCATGGTGTGCACCGCCAGCCGACCAAGCTCAGGCTTCAGGTCGGCACCCCTCCCCTCACCCACGGGAAGTTGCCCCGTCTCGCTGCAAGTTAGATTCATAGATAAAATTTGAGGTACGCTTCCCCCCGCCCGAGCCGCTGGACCAATAAAGCTAACTCCCGCGCGTGGTAGTCTCCCCACATGCTGGACTCGCCCCGCGGAATCCGGCTGCCCGTCGGCACGTGGTCCCAGCCATTCGGGCGGTGATATATGGAATGCAAAATCAGACCCTCGTGGGCCGGATCTTGCGATAAATACGGCTCCCCCAGCACCCGCTGCGCGAGGCTCAGCCCTGCCTGAAAATAGCTGCGGCCCGCCACCTCCCCCAAACCCCGCCCCAAGCGCAAAAACCCCTGCGCCGCGATGCAGGCCGCGCTGCTGTCCACCGGCTCGTGCTCATTCTCCATCTGGGCCGCCGCGCTCCGCCAGTCCCCTAGCTTCTCTAGCCCTGGCGCCCCCGTGTCCCAGTACGGCACCCCATCCCGCGGAGTGTTTCCCAAATAAAAGTCCGCCGCCGCCCGCGCGGTCTCCCGGCACAGCCCAATCCACCGCTCCCCGCCCCCCCAGGGCGCCAGCGCCTCCTCCGGCAAGCTCAAGAGAAATTCTAACAACTCCGCATAGCCGCACAAAATCCACGCCAGCCCCCGCGTCCAGGTGCTAAACGGGCTGTAGCCCTGTTGGCTGGAGGGGCAGCGGTATGCCCGATCGACCACGTTAAAGATGGACTCGTGGGCCACCCGCCCGCGCACGTCGTAGGCGTCTCGCCCAGTGCCAAACCAGACGTTGTAGCGGCTCGTCGCCTCGGCATGCTGCAGCGCCCGTCCCAATAAGTCGATCTCGCGGTCCCCCTCCCCGAGGCATTTGTGCCCCAGTTGCCAACTCAGCACCAGCGCGCGCAGCGAGCGGATGGTGTCCGCAAACAGCGAATGCGGCCCGTTGAAGGAATATATATAGCCGCGATCCGGCCCGAGCGCCGTCCAGCGGGACGCCTGCACCGCCCCCGACACTTTGAGCGCCAACTCATAAAAGTCCCGCTCCCAGGCCTGCTCCGGCAGGCGGCCCTCGTTCATCAGGCGCAGCAAGTTGCCATAGGTACTAACATTATTAAAGCCATGGTCGTGCACCCCCCCGTGGCTGACGTGGGGCGCCATCCAGCGCCGCGTCGCCTCCCGCCCCATTTCCAAAAACGAGGCGTCCCCCGTGGCATCAAATTGCAGAATCGCCGAGCCAAACTGAAATCCCTGGGTCCATTCGGTCCACCCGCGTGCCGCATAGACGCCCCCCGCTGTAAAAACCGGGGCCCCGCGCTTCGGATCCCAGCGCGCCGCGAGCCGCCGCAGCTTGCCCGCCGAGGCCGCAAAAAGGGCCTCGCAGACGGGAGCGAGGGACGCGGCGGATAGAGTGGATTGAATCTGCATGGGCTGGTCAAAAATGGGCTCAAAAATCATCCTACAGGCGCGGCACGTGCAGCCCGCCATCCAAGGCAATGCTCTCGCCAGTGCAAAAAGGCAAATCCCCTACCAAAAAGCTGCGCACGGCGCGGCCCACGTCCCCAGGCTGCCCCCAGCGCCGCATCGGCACCTGCCCGCCCGCAATGATAGGGTCGTATTTCTCCTTCACCCCCGCCGTCATGTCCGTCTCCATGATCCCCGGGCGAAATTCCACCACCTGGGTCTGGTGCGCCGCCAAGCGCAGCGCCCACACCCGCGCCATCATGCCCAACCCCGCCTTGGAAATGCAATAATCCCCCCGGTTCGTCGAAGCCAACTCCGCGGAAACGCTCGAAACAAAGACCAATTTGTACCCCCCCGGCAGCCGCGCCTCGCCCGGATGGTCCACCCACCAGCGCGCCGCGGCCTGCGCCAAAAACCATGGCGCTTTCAAGTTCACCGCCATCACCTGATCCCAGGCCTCCTCGGTGCTGTCCAGGGCATCCGCCCGCCCCGGCGACGCCATCCCCGCGTTGTTAACCAAGGCATCGAGTCGCCCAAATTGAGATAGGGTTTTTTCGATCAACCCCGCCCAGCCGCCCCGCTCTCCGAGGTCGGCGCCGATCAACGGAAACTGCTGCCCCGCCTCCGCGGCCACCGCCGCGCACGCCGCGCGACAGTCCCGCGCCGCTCCCTCATTGCTCCCATAGTGAATCGCCACCGACATCCCCGCCCGCGCCAATTCCACCGCCACCCCGCGACCCAAACCCCGGCTCGCCCCGGTTACCAAAACTGTAGGAATCAATTGCGCCATAACTGCCTAAGATACGCCGCATCCCCCGCCCACCGATAGCAGGGCCCACCCGCCGATTAGCACAAATCCGATTATTTCCGCCGCCCGCGCTCCCCCCGCAAAACGCCCCACCCCCTCCTTGCCAGCGCCCCCCAGCGTGCCCACAATACCGCCCCATGAATCCCATTTACCGCCTCTGCCACGCCACCGCCAAAACCCTGGCTAGAGCTGCCTTCCACTTCCGCGTCATTCACCCCGAGCGCCTCATCGAAGAAGGCCCAGCCCTGATCTGCTCTAACCACGTCAGCTTCCTCGACCCCCCACTCGTTAGCATCTCCTTCCAAAAGGAAATCCACTTCCTCGCCCGCCACACTCTCTACAGCAATCCCGCCGCCCGCTGGATCTTTCCCCGCCTCAAAGTCACTCCTATCGACCAAGACCGCGCTAGCATGGCCGGACTAAAAACTGCCATCCGCCTCCTCCAAGCCGGTCACCGCGTCCTCATCTTCCCCGAGGGTGCCCGCTCCCCCAACGGAAACCTCCAACCCGCCGCCGGCGGCGCCGGACTCGTCGTCGCCAAAGCCCGCGTGCCCGTGGTCCCCCTGCGCCTCTTCGGCGCCCACGAGGCCCTCCCCTACGGCTCCTCCCGCCCCCGCTTCACCACCATCACCGCGGTCGTCGGCGAGCCCCTCCACTTCCCCGAAAAAGACTACCCTTCCACCCGCGAGGGCTACCAGGCCATCTCCGACGCCATCATGGCCGCCATTGCCCAAATCCCCTGCCCCCCAGACCGCCTCCCCTAAATTTTTCCGCGATCGGATCCTATCATCTCACTAATGACCTTCCGCGATCGCCATTTGTCTTTCCTTCCCGCTGTGCTTTCCTCCCCCCTCCTATGAAAAAAATCGTTGTCGCGTATTCCGGTGGCCTTGACACGTCCGTGCTGCTCTCCTGGCTGAAAGAAAAGTATCAGTGCGAAATTATCGCCTACTGTGCCGATGTCGGCCAAGAAGAAGAACTCGACGGCCTCGAAGCGAAGGCCACCTCCACGGGCGCCTCGAAATGCTACATCGGCGACCTCCGCGAGGAATTTGCCCGCGACTACATCTTCCCGATGTTCCAAGCCGCGGCTATCTACGAAGGCCAATACTTCCTCGGCACGAGCATCGCCCGCCCCTGCATCGCCAAGGGCATGCTCGAAATCGTGGCCCGCGAACAGGCCGACGCCGTGGCCCACGGCGCCACCGGCAAGGGCAACGATCAGGTCCGCTTCGAACTCAGCGCTGCCATGTTAGCGCCGCAGGTTCAGGTTCTCGCTCCCTGGCGCATGGACGACTTCCGCGCCGAATTCCCCGGCCGCGCCGAAATGATCGCCTACGCCGCCAAGCATGGCATCCCTGTCCAAGCTTCCGCCAAAAAGCCCTACAGCATGGACCGCAACCTCCTCCACATCTCCTTTGAAGCAGGCATGCTAGAGGACACCTGGTTCGACGGCACCACCCCCGAAGTCCGCGGCATGTACGTCCTCAGCGTGGCCCCCGAAGACGCGCCCGATCAAGCCGAGTACCTCCAGCTCCTCTTTGAACAGGGCAATTGTATCGGCCTCCAAGCCGACGGCCTCGACGCCCTCCTCGAAAAAATGTCCATTGCCGCCCTCGGCACCCGCGACGGCTACACCCTCCTCAGCCCCTACGGCATCATGAAAGCCCTCAATGCCCTGGGCGGCCGCCACGGCTGCGGCCGCGTCGACATGGTGGAAAACCGCTTCGTCGGCATGAAGAGCCGCGGCATCTATGAAACCCCCGGCGGCGCTATCCTCTACGCCGCCCACCGCCAAGTGGAATCCATCACCATGGACCGCGAAGTCATGCACCTGCGCGACAGCCTCATCCCCAAGTACGCCCAACTGGTCTACAACGGCTTCTGGTTCTCCCCCGAGCGCGAGGCCCTCCAAGCCCTCGTCACTGAATCCCAAAAACCCGTTAGCGGAGAGGTGCGCCTCAAGCTCTACAAGGGCAACATCATGGCCGCGGGCCGCCGCAGCCCCCTCAGCCTTTACGATGAGGCCATCGCCACCATGGAGGCCGATCCCACCCAGAGCTATAATCAAAACGACGCCACCGGCTTCATCGCCCTCAACGCCCTCCGCCTCAAAGCGACCGCCCGCCGCCAACTCGGCCGCCCCGGACAACTCTAGCCGCTTATCTCTTGCCTGGGCGGAACGCTCCGCCCAGGCACCAGCCCTCCCTAAAAAAGTTAGTGGCGCGCCGCGAACGGAGCCGCCCCCCATTCTAACAATTGTAAGTGAGCCGCGGCGCGCCGCCCTTATTTCTCCAAAATCACCACCTGTTCCGCGGTCGGGAAGCTGGTCGGCACCGGCAAAGTCACCTGGCCAGTCGCCGCCCACTGGCAGGCGCGCAGCGTGATCAGGTTGGCCCCAGCGCACTGGATCGCATCCGCCTTGGGACCCACGTGGCCCAGCAAGGTGGTGACCACCTTGCCCTTGCCGAAGGGAACCCACCACACCATCGGCTCGTTAGCCCCCGTCCCGCCCTTGGCTTTATCCGAAAAAGCCGTGGCCAGGAGGTGGATATTTTCCGCCGGACCGCGCTGCCCGTGATACAACTCATCCTGCCCGTGCTTCCACACCGTGGGCAAGCCCTTCATGATCGGGTGCTCCGCATCGCGGCTGGTGACCTGAAATTCCCACTGCGCCCCGTGGCCCGCGCCCGGCCCGTCATTGGGTTCGTGAAACTCCAGCGCTCCCCCGTCGGAAACCGTAAGACGCCGACCGTATTCGGGACCGCGCCACCCCAGCCCGATCATTTGATCGTAGGCCTTCCAGCCCGCAAAAGCATTGTTAGCAGCGTGCACCACGACCACTCCGCCGCCTTGCTCCACAAACTCGAGAAACTTAAATTTCACCGCCTCGGGCCAGGGCCGCCCATTGTAGTTGCTCAACACTACCTGGTATTTACTAAAGTCAGGGCGCCACCCTTCCCAGCCCGTATCCCCCGCCGGAGTGGTGCTCACATCGACCGTAAACAAGCCCGTGGCCTCCAATTGCGCCCGATGCCAAGGCGTCATCCGCTTCCAGTCGTGGTTGTTTTGCCCATCGATGATGAGCGCCCGAATCTTCGGCTCCGCGGCGCCACCCCAGCAGGGCAGCGCCAACAAAAACGACAAACTCAACAGGTGGCGACGGCGCATTTTCATAGTTTTAATTATTTAGTATAGAGTTAGCCTCCCGAGGATCCCGGGCCGCATAGTGCACGGACCTCCCCAGGTTAGAGTAACCAGTCGGTTTACTGAGGAATCTCGTTGAGCGTATAATAGCCCGTGGCGTGGAGTAAGCCTTGCCCCGCCGCATTGCGCAGGCCCGGCGCGCTGATGGCGTGCACGTGACCCTTGGTCAGCTTGTCGAGCTTGAGGCGCACGCTGCGCCCGTCCCCAGCCACCTCCGCGGAGAGAATCGTCGGCGTCAGCTTGTCTACTTCCGGGCTCCCATAGGCACCCTGGTAGATATAAGTCCAAGCCGAGGCCGCGTAGCTCGCCGGGTCCGCCGCAGTCTTGCGGTCGACTTCTTGCGTAAAGGTCAACTCAAAGCCATCCGGCTTGGCGCGCATCTCGTGGATCTCATACGGCACTTTGCCGTTCCAGTTGACCCGCTCCAAGGCAAAGGGCTTCCCGCCCTTGGCCCCCCAGCCGCGGTCGCTTCCGCCCGTATAGAGCACTCCCTCGGGCGTCATCAGGGTGGCGATGTTGCCGCTGCCGAAGCCGCTCAAAAACTGAAAGGCCGCCCCCTGCCAAACCCCATTCACCTTTTCCAAAAACACCCGCTGCAGCACCGAAAAGGTCTGCTCGCCAATGAACATTTGGCCGCGGAAGGGACCGAATTTCCCGCTTAAATCATAGCACATCCCCGTCGGCGAATGCCCCAGGATCCCGTGCGGCAAGACCACCGCCGGGGGCACGAACTCCGCCACCTTGCCCCGCTCGACGTCGATGCGGCTGCCGCTCAGCGGGGTCTCGGGGCGGTGTTTTAAAACCCCCGTGGAGATGCCCTTGGCGGCCGCGATCTCAAAGCTGTTATTGCCGGTAGGATTCCCCTGAAACGAACCCACTTTGAGATGCTTCAGCGAGGAACTCCCATTCCACGGCCCCTGGTTGTCGGTGTAAAAACATTCCCCATCCGGCGCAAACCCAATTCCCCCTGGAGAACGAATCCCGCTCGCCACCGCCTCCGAACGGCCGTCGGGAAAAACCCGCACCGCCCAGCCCCGAAACAAACTCCGCGAATCGCCAGAACCTGTTAGGCAGAGAACATTCCAAATCGCCCCGTCTTTGTCCGGGCGGGTGCCAAAGGCGTATTCGTGGTAGTCGCCGTTGATGCCCCAGCGGCCGCCTACGGTTTCAAATAAATCCGCCCGCCCGTCGCCGTCGCGGTCCTTCATGCGCGTCACTTCGGGACGCTGCGTGGCCCACATCCAGCCGTCACTGAAGGAAATCCCCAGCGGCTCGTGCAGCCCCTGGGCCCAGCGGTTCCAGCTCGGCGCGTCGCTCCCGGGCTGGGCCGCCATCCAAATCTCGCCGCGGCGCGTCGCCACCGCCAACTTGCCGTCGGGCATCATTTCGAGACCGGAAACTTCTAGTACCTCACCCGCGGGAACGGGCACGCTAGTCACTGGATAATAGTCGCGCTCAGCTTTGGCTAAGTCAGCAACAGGGGGAACGTCTTGGCCGCAAGCCAGGGAGCTCAGGGCCGCGAGAACGAGTGAAATGGCAGGTTTTGGCATGAGATCAAAAAGGGGCTAGTGGTTCCAATGGTAGCTGACTGCTATGCGGGCCGCCCCGTCCTGGAAGACGATCGGCACCAGCAGTTCGACTTGGTCGGCTGACTGGCGCAGAGTCGCGGTGGCCGCGTGCAGCGCAATGCCCTCCTCCAGCGGATAGACTCCCTCGCGCCCTGCCGCCAGCCCGGCACCGGCCGCAAGCCGCAGAAACAAGCCCTCCACCGGATGGGCGCACTTCAGCGAAATCACCCGCTGCAGGGCCGCGCTGCCCGGCGCCGTCGGCGCCGCCGCTTCCAGGCGCTCTTCAACCGCCACGTCGCGGAAACTATAGCGGAACGTTGGAATGCCCTGCTTATCGAGCGCATAGCCCCCGAAGCGATAGCCCTCCGGCCAGTCTCCGTTAGGCAAATCCTTGGGCATGGCTGGCCAGGCGGCTTGGGCGTTGGCCAGCACCGCCAGGGGCACGTTGCGCGGCAGGGCGATCACCCCGTAGCCGAGCGGCGGTTGGTACCCTGATCCCCGGTCCGTCCAGTGGCGCTGGGCATCCATAAAGGCGCCCCGCCACACCAGCGAGAGACTGCAAAGGTCGGCGTCAAAGCCCGCATTGACCCCGCCGGGATACCCCACCGCAATGCCGCGAGCGCCCATGCCCTCAATGAAATTGCGATAGATGACGGCCTCGTCCTTGACCACCAGCGGCAGCCCTTTGGCCTTCTCCTGGCGCGCTACCTCGCCGATTTTGCGCTCGGTCCGCGTCAGCCACGTCTTCGAAAAATTCGGCCCTTCCCAGGCCAGGAAAAGCTCCGCGCCGCCGGTTCCCTGAAAATAGTCGAGCTGGAAATCATGCCACCCCGGCTTGAGCCCGACCTTGCCCACTTTGTATTCCCCAGGGGGATGCACCCCATCGTTTTGCACGAGGACTTTACCGTCGATGCTCAGGCGGGTGCCGTCATCCGAAGCCAAGAAAAATTGGTGCACCCCCTCCTTTTTCACCTCCAACTTGCCTGTAAAGCGAATTCCAAAATCGTTGCGGTAGTCGTCAAACTTCCAGCCGATCAAGCCGTCCTCCAAGGCCCCTTGGCGCAGTGGGGTCAGTTGCGCAAAGTCAGGCAGTTGCCCCCATTTCCCCAAATAGAGCGCAAACTTGCCCTCGCTCAATTTCGGCCCCTCGGTCATCACCCGCATCACCCCGTTCATCACCATGGCGTGCCCCGGAAAGGTGCACACGAAAGGGTAATCTCCCACCTCGCGGGGAACCTCAAACGCCAACACCTCCTCGGCGTGCGGCGCCACCATTCCCGTCGCCGCGACCACCCGAGGATCCTCCGGAATCCACTGCTTGGCCATGCCCTGCTCGCCCAGCGCCCACGCCTTTTGCGCCAGCGCCAGTCCCTTGTCCCCGCTTGGCCGTGCCACCACCAAGTTGTGCGGCATGTCGTCGTCGTTGACCAACTTTAAACGCAGTTGCGTCCCCGGCTGTACCCGGAATTCCACCCGGTCGTATTTCATCTGGGCCGCCAAGGTCCGGATCGTCACTTCGCGCACCGCCAGTGGCGCCTCCGCCGCCCCCAAAGGCAACGCCAGAGCGACCAAAAATAGAAAAATGTTACGCTGCATCCGCGGAATAGAATAAATAATTGTTATGATTTGAACCGGCCGAAAGCCTCCTCTTATACGCCGCCCCGGCCGCTCTTATCAGCGCCCATTTGGTGTATGCAAAAAGGGCAGCCGCCCCGACCTCCAGGCCTACAGCCCGTGGTACTCCTGCAAGGTCTTGACCTGCAAATGGTTCTTCTGCAGCGACCCAATCGCGTGCGCCGCCGCCCGCGCCCCCCGCAAGGTGGTCTGAATCGGAGTGCGCGTACTCACGCTCGTGCTGCGAATCAGGACCTCGTCTTTGCGCGTCTCCTTCTCGCTGGGGGTATTGATGATCATGGCGATCTCCCCATTTTTCATCATGTCAAGGATATTAGGGCGGCGACCTTCGGCGATTTTGTGCACCAGCTCGCAGGGCACCCCGCCCTCTTTGATCGCTTTGCGGGTACCCTCGGTGGCGACGATTACAAAACCCAAATCATGGTACTCGCGGGCGATCGCACTGATGCGCGGCTTGAGGCGATCGGAGACACTGATGAAGAGTTTGCCCTTCAAAGGCAGGCTGTTGCCCGCGGCCATCTGGCTCTTGGCGAACGCCATGGCGTGGTCCGCATCAATGCCCATGACTTCTCCAGTGCTCTTCATTTCGGGACCCAGGGCGATGTCAGTGCCGGGGAACTTAGAGAAGGGAAAAACCGCTTCCTTGACGTTGTAATAGCGGGGAATCACCTCCTCGGTGAAGTTCAGAGTTTTGAGGGAAACCAGCGCCATGTCCGCGATCCCCTGGCGCTGCAAGCCATGGCTGGCCATGATCTGCGCCGCATATTTGGCGAGGGGGCGCCCAATCGCCTTGGACACAAAAGGCACCGTCCGGCTCGCCCGCGGATTGACCTCAATGACATACAAAATCTCGTCCTTGACCGCGAATTGGATATTCATCAAGCCGATCACGCTGAGAGCTCCGGCCAGTTCCTTGGCCGCCCGCATGATCTCCTTTTTGATCGGTTCGCTCAGGCCAAAAGCGGGAATCACGCAGGCGCTGTCGCCGCTGTGCACCCCGGCTTGCTCGATGTGCTCCATGATGGCACCCACCACAGTGGTCGCGCCGTCGGAAATCACGTCCACATCCACCTCCGCAGCGTCTTCCAAAAAGCGATCCACTAACACGGGACGCTCCGGCGAGGCCTGCACCGCGTTGCGCATGTAGTGGCGCAACTCGTCGTCCCCGTAGACGATCTGCATGGCCCGGCCTCCCAGGACAAAGCTGGGCCGCACCAGCACCGGGTACCCAATCCGCTGGGCGATCGCCACGGCCTCGTCCTCGTTGACCGCGGTGCCGCTCGGCGCCTGGTTCAAGGCGAGATCGTCGAGCAACTTGGCAAAAAATTTGCGATCCTCGGCTAGCTCAATGTTCTTCGGCGAGGTGCCGATGATGTGGCAGCCCGACTCCTCCAGCTTGGCCGCGAGGTTGAGTGGGGTCTGCCCGCCTAACTGAACAATGACGCCCCAGCACTGCTCGTTTTCGTAGATGTTCATGACGTCCTCAAACGTCAGCGGCTCAAAATAGAGGCGGTCGCTCGTGTCGTAGTCGGTGGAGACCGTCTCCGGATTGGAGTTCACCATGATGGTCTCAAAACCCATCTCCTTGAGCGCAAAGGCCGCGTGCACGCAGCAGTAGTCAAACTCAATCCCCTGACCAATCCGGTTCGGCCCGCCGCCCAAAATCATGACTTTGCGCCGCGCCGATGGCCGGGTCTCGTTTTCTTCCCCATAACTGGAGTAATAATAGGGCGTATAGGCCTCAAACTCCGCCGCGCAGGTGTCCACCAAGCGGAAGCTCGGGATGATCCCCAAGACCTGGCGCGCCGCCCGAATCTGGGCCTCCGGAAGCCCCCCCAAATAAGCCAACTGGCGGTCGCTAAAGCCCATCCGCTTGGCCCGGCGCAACTCCGCCCGCAGCCGCTCCACCTCCGGCGCCGCCGCTTCGCCCAAGCCCGCCACGTCTCGCGCCGCGGCCCCAAAAACCCCCTCCGCCAACACAATCTCCTCAATCTGCCGCAGAAACCAGCGGTCGATCTTGGTCAATTCAAAAACCTCTTCCACCCCGTAGCCCTCCCGAAAGGCCACCGCCACCCAAAAAATCCGCTCCGCATTGGGCACGCTCAATTTGCGTACCATTTCCTCCCGCGGCGGATTCACCGGGTCCTTCCCGTCCGCCCCCAAGCCCGCGCGCCCCGTCTCCAAGGACCGCAACGCCTTCTGCAAACTCTCCTTAAAAGTCCGCCCAATCGCCATGGCCTCCCCCACCGACTTCATCTGAGTCGTCAGGGTGGCATCTGCAGTGGGAAATTTTTCAAAGGTAAACCGCGGCACTTTAGTCACCACGTAGTCGATCGTGGGCTCAAAACTAGCCGGCGTCTCCCGCGTGATATCGTTGCGTATCTCATCCAAGGTATAGCCCACCGCTAACTTGGCCGCAATCTTCGCGATCGGAAAGCCGGTCGCCTTGGAGGCCAGCGCCGAGGACCGACTGACCCGGGGATTCATCTCGATGACGATCATCCGCCCCGTGTCAGGATGCGTCGCAAATTGAATGTTAGAACCGCCCGTCTCCACCCCGATTTCCCGAATCACGGCAAAGGAGGCGTCGCGCATGATCTGGTATTCCCGATCCGTCAGGGTCTGAATCGGCGCCACCGTAATGGAGTCGCCCGTGTGCACCCCCATGGGGTCCAGGTTCTCAATCGAACAAATCACCACGCAATTGTCCGCGTGGTCGCGCATGACCTCCATCTCGTACTCCTTCCATCCCAACAGGCTCTCGTCGATCAGGACCTCGCTCACCGGAGACAAATCGATTCCCCGCGCGCAAATGACCTCAAATTCTTCGCGGTTGTAGGCGATGCCGCCTCCCGTCCCGCCAAGGGTGAAGCCCGGCCGAATGATCAGCGGAAAACTCCCGATGTCATCGGCCACGCGGCGCGCCTCTTCCATGGTGTGGGCGATCCCGCTCTTCGGCATGTCCAAGCCGATCCGGATCATGGCCTCCTTGAACTTCATGCGGTTTTCCCCCATCTCGATGGCCTCCGGCTTGGCGCCGATCATGCGCACCCCGTGCTTCGCCAGCACCCCAGTGTGGTGCAGCGTCATCGAAAGATTCAGCGCCGTCTGCCCCCCCAGCGTCGGCAGCAGGGCGTCCGGGCGCTCCTTCTCAATGATTTTCTCCACCACCTCGGGCGTGAGCGGCTCGATGTAGGTGCGGGCGGCAAACTCCGGATCGGTCATAATGGTGGCCGGATTGGAGTTGATCAGCACCACCGTGTAGCCTTCTTCCTTGAGCGCCTTGCACGCCTGCACCCCGGAGTAGTCGAATTCGCAGCCCTGCCCGATGACGATGGGGCCGGAGCCGATGACGAGGATCTTGTGAATGGTGGTGTCCTTGGGCATGGGAGATGAAATGGAGGAAATCGACTCGTTACTGGCACGCCGGGTGGGGGGTAGCAAGAGTGTTTAAGGCCGCGCCGCCGCTTCCCGACCCCCAAAACGCCCGCCCGCAACCCTGCGAGCGCTCCCAAGACCCGCCTGCCTCGCCCTCGCATTGGGCTTGCGGCCGACCAGGCCGATGGCTATGGCAGGAGCTTCCACTCCCTTCACACCAACCAACAAACTATTTCTTCAATGAACCGGAAAATTCGCATGGGCATGGTCGGCGGCGGACGCGGCGCTTTCATCGGAGCAGTCCACCGCATGGCCGCCGCTCTTGACGGTCAGATCGAACTCGTCTGCGGCGCCTTCTCCTCCGACCCCGAGCGCTCCAAAGCCTCCGGCGCGGACCTCTTCCTCCCCGCAGAGCGCTGCTACGGCACCTACACCGAAATGATCGAAGCCGAAAAAGCCCTCCCCCTCGGCGAGCGCATGGATTTCATGGTCATCGTGACCCCCAATCACATGCACTTTCCGCCCGCCAAATTGGCGCTCGAAAGCGGCTTCCACGTCCTCTCCGACAAGCCCGCCACCTTTAACCTCGCCCAAGCCAAAGAATTGGCCGCCATCGTCCAGCGCAGCGGCCTCCTCTACGGCATCACCTACAACTACACCGGCTACCCCCTCATGCGCGAGGCCCGCCAGATGATCGAGCAAGGCCGCCTCGGCGCCATCCGCAAGGTCGTCGTCGAATACCCCCAAGGCTGGCTCGCCACCCTCCTCGAAAGCACCGGCCAAAAACAGGCCGCCTGGCGCACCGACCCTAAAATCTGCGGCGCGGCCGGCTGCATGGGCGACATCGGCACCCACGCCATCAACCTAGCCGAATACGTCACCGGCCTCCATCTCAAAGAAATCGCCGCCGACCTCACCACTTTCGTCCCCGGCCGCCAACTCGAGGACGACGGCAACGTCCTCCTCCGCTTCGACAACGGCGCCAAAGGCGTCCTCCACTCCAGCCAAATCTCAGTCGGCTGCGAAAATAACCTCAGCCTCCGCGTCTACGGCGAAACCGGCGGCATCGAGTGGCACCAGCGCGACCCCAACACCATGCTCGTCACCTCCCTCGACCAACCCATGCAGGTCTACCGCACCGCCCAAGGCTACCTCGGCAGCGCCGCCACCGCCGCTTCCCGCATCCCCGCAGGCCACCCCGAAGCCTACCTCGAAGCCTTCGCCAATATCTACAAAAACTTCGCCGGCCACCTCCGCGCCCTCGCCACCGGCACCACCCCAGACCCGCTCCTCACCGACTACCCGTCCATCCAGGACGGCCTCGCCGGCATGGCCTTCATCGAAGCCGTGGTCCAATCCTCCGCCAACAACGCCGCCTGGACCCCCCTCGACTACACCCCCGCCCCCCGCCCCACCTACGGCTCCGCCGCCGCCAAGTCCGACCGCGGCGGCCTCAGCGCCTAACCCCCTAACCCCGAGAGCCCCGCGCCTCCCCGCGCGGGGCTCCCTTCCGCCCTGCCCTTGGCAGGAGGACCCCGCGCTTCCCGCTAAAGTTCGGACCTCCCGCTAAAGTTCGGACCTCCGCAAAATCGGCGGCACCGCCCGCTGGCGCAGGTCTTCTGACATTTCCACCCGCGGCCCCCAAATCCCGCAGACCGCATTACAACTTCGCCCAAGTGTTCCGCTTCACGTAGCGGCCTTTGCCAGCGCGGGCTGTCTACACACCTTGGTCGGGCGCCTGCAGGGGGGGGCAAGTGCCCCGCGAACTTCCATTTCCCCAGCCCGACCCCTTTGATGGTCAAAAAGCAGCGCCGCTCATGATGCTAAGGTTGGAAGGCCAGTCGGAACGCTGCCCCCACCGCGTGCGGCACCGCTTGTCGATTCCTCCAGGGTCCCATCCGGACCTCCCGAGTGACACCGCACCCAGCGGAAATCGCATCAAGGGCCTGGCCTCGCGGTCCAGTGAACCCACAGATTCACCCGGATCCACCCTCCTGAAAAACTCGATTCTTCGCTACTTTCAGTGGCTTGGAAAAAGTCAAGGAGCGACCGGTAGCGGGAGTTTACCGGCCGTGAAGTAGCGCATGATAATGAGGTGCTTCACCGAGCGGAAGCCCCGGGCTTTGCGCTTCACGGCGGAGAACACGCTGTTAAGACTCTCCAGAAAGGCATTGGTGGTGCGGGACTGCCAGGGGGCGAGAATGCCTTCCAGATGGTTCTCCATCATTGCTGCCGCTGGGAGCCTTTTCCCGAAAATCAGACTGGGTATTTCCAGGCCACCCTCTTCACCCACCGGCACCACGCGCGCCTTTTTTCACGGGCATTGGTTTCGTCCGGCAGCCGATAGATATTCTGAAGGACCAGCCGCATCTGATAGGCCCGCGCGGTCGCCAGGTGTTGGCCTTTGAGTTCTTGGATCTCCGCGGGCTCCTTCTCGGTAAGGTTCTCCGGATTTTTCCGCCACCGCCATAGGGTGCCTTGGAGCACGGGCCGCGCGCTGCGTTCCTGCCGACTTTCCTGACGTCGCGTGTCGTCCACCGCTTTGCTCACAGGCGCGATGACAGGGCATTTGTCGAACTCCACTCGCGCCTGCGACCCGATTTTTTGATCCGCTCCCGCGAGATACGCGGGACTCATGTCCATGGAGATTTCCGTGATCGCCCGGTGGTGTCCATTGGGCTCCTCAAACGCGGCGACGCACTTTTATGCGGTATTCTGGGAGCAACCGGATCAAGCCCGCGCGCGGAAGTTATTTTGGCTCAACCAATAAATTCCACCAAGACCCGGAAAAAGCGCTTGATCAGTGAAGGTAAAATCCGCCCACGCCCGATGAATTTCCGAAAAATGCACCCAAATCACCTGTCATTTCCGACCGCCGAGGAGTATAAAATATCCGTGGTGGTGCGTGGCCATTTTTTCGCTTATGAAAATCCAATGCTTTTTTCTCCATGCTTTGTTGCTTTGCGGGACTGCCCAGGCGCAGTCACCTTCTGCCAAGGCGCGCACCGACTGGAACTTTAATGATGCCGCCGATCTCGACGCCTTGCCTAGTGTGCCGGACGGTTTCAGCGTGACGTTGTTTGCCAGGGAGCCACTTCTGCGCAATGCCTCCTCGATCGCGTTCGATGGGCGCGGCCGCATGTTTGTGAGCATGGGGCCGCAGTATCGTAATCCCACGCCAAAAACGCCGCCGGACCGCGTGCTTCTGGTGAAAGACACCGATGGCGATGGCGTGGCGGACCAGGCCCTGACTTTCGCCACCGGCTTCAATTGCGTCCAGGGACTTGCGTGGCATGGACGCGATTTGTGGGTGGCCAATGCACCCGACCTGACTATTGTACGCGATCTCGATGGCGACGATGTGGCGGATGAATATGTGCGCGTCTTCACGGATCTCGGCAACATCGAGCACGGTCTTCACGGCTTGAACTGGGCCCCGGACGGACGGCTCTACATGACGAAAGGGAATAGCAAGGGGCTGGCGATGAAAGAAGCGGTGAAGGGTGAGCCGGAGCGGATCGCGCCGCAGCCGTTTCGTGAACTGGCGGGATTTTCGGGACCGAAGGGAGCACCCCATTTTCCTGCGCCGAAAACGTTCACGCGCGATACCTACAAAAGCACCTATCAGGACCCTCGGGACGACTGGGGCGAGAAGGGCGGCGTGCTGCGCTGCGATGATTTGGGGGCCCATCTCGAGATCGTTTCCCGAGGTCTGCGCAATCCATACGGCATGGGGTTTGATGATGGCTTTGAATGGCTGGGCACGGATCAAGATCAGAATGAAGGCGACCGTTTATTCATGCCGTTTTACAGCGCGGACTTCGGCTGGTCGCACGCCTGGAGCACCCATTGGACGGGCGCGGATCATCTGCCCACGGCACCAATCAGCGGACCGGTTTTCAACGGCAGCGGCACCGGCGTGATCTATGCGGACTCGCCGGCATGGCCAGCCGCCTATCGCGGGGTTTGGTTCATCAATGACTGGCTGCTGAAATCCACGCAACTCTATCGCCCCGATTGGAAAGGTGCGCTCGTGCAACCGACCGGCGGCACGTGGGAGGACTTTGTGACGGCTAAAGAAACTGGGGCGCTGTATCGCCCGGTGGACATGGCGTTTGGCGCGGATGGCGCGCTCTATATTGTGGGTTGGAGCCGTGGCTATGGCGTGGAGTGGGACAAGGACGGCCAGATGAGCAATGAGGGACGCGTCTATCGCATCATGCCGACAGGCGCCAAGTCGCTGCCGCCGCCGTCGGCCATTGCCTTCGCCCAAATGACGGTGCCGCAATTGCTCGCGGAGTTTGATAGCTTGCTACCGGTCCGGCGCATTGATGCCGAGGATGAGCTCGCGCGTCGTGGCAAAGAGGTAGAAGCGGAACTCATCACCGCATGGAAAAGTGGCACCTTGAGCCGGGCGCAGGAAACGTGGGCGCTGTGGGCGCTGAACCGCGTCGGCGCGGAAGATGAACTCTTCGCTAGGATCGCAGGCGATGCTTCAGCGCCGCTGAACCCGCGGCTCCAGGCCTTCCGCATTCTTGGTCGCCGGAAATCCGCCATGCTGGAAACGGGGTTCGCCTCTGCACTGGCTGACAAGGAAGCTCGGGTGCGCTTTGCCGCCGTGCAGGCGGTGCATCAAGGTGGCCTCACCGCTCTGGCGGTGCCGCTGATGGCTCATGCCGCGACGGAGCAGGATCGCCTAATTTATTATGCCACATGGCACGCCTTGCGTGATCTCGCTGGGGTGGCGAAATTAAGGACCCTGCTAGGGGATGCTCGTGGCGGGGTGCGATGCGCGGCCTTGCTGGCCTTGCTTGATCTCCAAGCCATCACCAAGGCAGAACTGCCCACCTTCACCCGCGACGAAGACGCGTCCGTGCGCACGGTGGCACGGCTCGCCATCGGCACCCGTCCGGACCCCAAAGCCGAGGAGGTCGCCGCGCCGCTTTTTGCCCTGGCAACGAACATCGTGGCGGAAAGTGGACGTGCTTATGCCGCCGCCTCCTTGCAGCCCGGACAGGCGAGCTACACGGATCGTCCTTACAAGTTCACTCAGGTGCCGGAAGCCTTGCGCGGAGCCTTCCTGATCCGCACCGCGAACGAAGACGATCACGCGGGTGGCCGGAGTTTCCTCACCTTTCAGGCTGCGCTGGAATCAACTGTCATGGTCGCGCATGATACCAGAATCAAGGAGCGCCCCGCTTGGCTGCGCGACTTCGCGGATACCGACCATACTATTATCACCGAAGACACCACGTTCCATCTGTGGTCGAAGGATTTTCCGGCAGGCGAAGTCGTGCTAGGAGGAAATGCGGCCGATGGAAATGACCGCGGTTATGCAAATTACTTTGTCATTGTGCAGCCGAAACCGCTGCCACCACCCGCCACCGCGACCACCCTGGATGCCGCCCTCGCCGCGCTGCCGTCCGCCCGTCCAGGCCGCGGCGAAGCGCTGTTCTTTGTTGGCACGACCTGCGCGGGCTGTCATCGCGTCGGCGGGCGCGGCATCAACTTCGGCCCCGACCTCACCAATCTCGGCGACCGCCTCGAGGCAGCATTTATCGTGCAATCCATGATCGACCCGAACGCGGTTATCACCGAGGGTTTCTCCGCTCATGTCGTCGAGGCTGGCGGCAAGCATTACTTTGGCATCTTGCTTTCCTCCGGCAGGACGCTGAAGCTCGGAGTGGTCGGCGACGAGACCGTGGAGTTAGGAGCGGACACGATCACGAAGCACGAGACGCTGTCCGTATCACCGATGCCGCCACAAGGCGCGCTGCTCAAGCCGCAGGACGTAGCCGACATCACGGCATGGTTGCTTTCGCAAAAAAGTGCTCCGGTCGCTAGCGCTGCGCCGCCGCCCATAACCGATGGCTTTAGCGTCGAGGCGCGCGCGGATTCCCTTTCCATCTCGTGGCAGGGCCGCGCGGTTGGTGACTATGTTTTCCGCGACCCAATCATACAACGACCGTATTTTGCCCGGCTGCACGCGCCCGACGGCACCCAGGTCACCCGTCATTTCCCCCCGGTGGAAGGTCAGGACGCCACCGACCACGACACCATGCATCCAGGACTCGGGCTCGCGTTTGGCGACCTCAATGGCGTGGATTTCTGGCGCAACAAAGGTCGCGTTGCACATGTGCGCTTCACGCGCGAACCGCGCGTCGAGGGCGGGCGGCTGTCGTTTGTCGTGGAGGAAAAGTATCTCGCGCCGGATGGGATTGAAGTCTGTCGCGGCACGAATGCGTTTTGCTTCGTCGCGGGCGACACCCTGCAGCCCGCGCTTCCGGGCACCCTGCTGCTATGGAACACCACGCTGCGCCGCGAGGACGGTCCGCTCACTTTCGGCCCGCAGCACGAGATGGGACTGGGGCTTCGCATGGCCACGCCACTCGTCGTAAAAGGCGGCACCGGCAGCATCCTCAGCAGTCACGGCGGCGAAAACGAAGCAGGCAACTGGGGTCGCCTTAGTTCCTGGTGGGACTACTCCGGCACCGTGAACGGCCGCCACGCCGGCGTGTTTCTTTTCGCGGCACCGGACAACTCGCGCGCCGTCTGGTCACACGCGCGGGACTATGGATTCCTTGCGATGAATCCCACCGGCCCTCCTCCTGGTGTGAAAGACGTGCCCTCGCTGCCTTTCAACGTGCCCGCAGGTGAGACGCTGCGACTGAAGTTTGGCGTGCTCCTGCACGCCTCGCCCGAACCGATGGCCCCAGCCCAAGCCGCGTCCGCCGTGAGCGGCGCCTTAAAAAAGTGGCCTACCGATTAGGTCGCCCCTGCAGGGCTCGGTTGGCTTTTTGAACCGATATGACCCAGGGCGTTGCCCTGGGCTGGCGCAGGCCGCGCCATTGGCGCTCTCCTGCAACGCTCCAACGGAGCGCGCCTCTACCTCCTAATCGGGCACGCATCTGCGCCCCACCGGGGCACCCCTTGCCCCCAACGGGGCGCGCACCCACTCCCTAACATAGTTACGCATTTTCGCCCCAAGGGGGCACGCCAAGGCACCCAGGGCACCGCCCTGGGTTTTCGCAGCATCAAAGGAAGTTAAGCCCTGTAGGGGTGACCTAAGGCCGACTCAGACAGCATCCCGACCTAACCACAAATCGGAAATAACCGCAGCAAAGCCTTCCGGGTCATGGGCGCATCATGACACCATTGGGCGCGCACCCGCCCGCCGGGTGGGTGCACCGACCACGATGCGGTCTGGGCTTTTGATCACGGAAGGGACCCACCCAAAGGGGGCGTCTCCTGAGGAGGAAAAACGGCTCATGGCCCGTGCCTATCACGAAAAAGGCCCCCTGGTCGCGTTTCAACTCCCGCTTTTAGGTTAAACCAAAAATCGCAAGTTGACTATCGTATCCGGTGGACGCGGAGCGCTGGCGCGGGAGGCTTTTCTCGCTCGTGGGCTTTTTTGGGGCTACCGCGCTGGCACCCCTGGCGGGGTGCGGGCCCTCTTGAGACGATGATCCGGTGGTGTCGCGGCGCTCACCACCGGCTACACGCTAGGATGCCTCCGGCATCGCCGCCTGGCTGGTTCACCGGCCATGATGTTGGGGGCTTTTGACCACGAGGACTCATCCCATGGGGTAGGCTGCTGAGGAGGAAACAAACAGATCATCCCCCGTCCTTATCAAAAAAGGGCCCTACGGTCGCGTTTTAACTCCCGCTTCTAGGTGTAATGATCTCGGGGATACTTCCGCCTGCTTGGAGAGTCGTTTTTTGTGGCCCTTCAGGCTTCTTTCCGGGTCAAACCGTCATGGAGACTTCAAACGAAAGAATTGGCTTTCGGTGGTGACGTTGCATAGGGCCGGAGAGGTCAGGCCCGGGTCCGTCCATCCACCTGTAGCCGCAACGTTAGGGCTTGTCTGCAGGCTCCAGCCCGGCGCGGTCCAGGTCAGGGTGAACTGGGCCGCCCCCGGCCCAGCGCTGATGAGCAGCTCTGGCAGGGCCGGCGCGCAGCCCGCCCCTTAACGTGAGAGTATTGCTGGCGGTGTTGTCGCCGCCGGTGCGGTAGGAGGGCGCGGTGAGGGCGCTGAGATTGATGATTCCGGAGTTTCTGCCAGTGCGCGAAGCGCGGGTGTCTACCCCGAAGACGTCTAATTGGGCGGCTTGCACGGTGATGTCCGAGGCACCTTCGCCGTCGACGTCCCGACCACGGGTGTCCAAGCCACTGGTGATCGGGACTTTGCCAAGGGCGCTGATCCGCCGGGGCCGACCGTTAAAACTGACGTCGCGGACCTGCACATTGATGTCGTAAAGCGAGACGTTGTTGACGTAGCTGATAGTGAGGACGCGGGGCGTATCCCGGTCACAACAGCCACGAAAGGTGGCATAATTCACCCGCTTGCCGAGACCGACAATGCGTCCCTGTGCCACGATGCTGTTGGTGCCATTGAGATCCAGGATCAGGTTTTTGGCTGGGTAGCCATTGACGGCCGAGATGGTCCAGGTATTCAAGCCGATATCGGCGCTGCTGGGGGTGCCCGAAAGAGATCCGTCCGGGGCCACGGCCAACCAGGATGGACCACTCACTTTCTCCCAGATCAAAAAAGTTGCAGAGGAGGGGGGGTGCGGGTCTGTGGCCGAGCCCGCCAGAGTCTGATTTCTGATGGCATAGTCACCTTGAGAGACGAATGCGGTGGCCCTGACGACGGGACCGACCGGAAACTTTGGGCTGTCATTGACGAAGATATTGAGCGTGGCGTTGAAGGGGGTGAAAAGGCCATCGCTCACGGATACTCTGAAGACATGGGCTAAGAGATTGGTTGGGGCCGGGGTGCCGGATAACGTGCCATCGGAGGCCACCTGAAGCCAGGCTGGGCCGGAGATTTTGGCAAAGGTCAGCGCCTGCGGGCCGCAATAGAAGATGTTCGTCGCGAGGGTGTTGCGGTAGGGCGTGTTTTGCTCGGCATTGCTATAGTTCAAGGTGCCGGAGCCCCAGCGAGGCCCTGCGTCGACAAAGATTTGTAGGGTGGAGGTGGCGAAATGGGGAAGCCCCCTATAGTCCTCTCTCCGCGGCAAGGCATAGGCAGGGCGACGGAGTGGGAGTGAGAGTGGGCTATTTGGGCACAGGATTGCCTGATTCACCCCAAACGTTGGCAAATAAAAACGGCCTGGGCCTGGCAGAGACGGGGAACACCGGCCTTTATTTAAAATTTTATAAATTTCCTTCTCTTTTCAATAAATTTCTGTCAAACTGAAGTTGTATTACAGATTGTGCCGTAATGGAGGTCCCGACCCGGGACTTTTTGGATAACTTCTTAACCACCTTATTGTTATGAAAACCAAATTCAAATCACCCCTGCTGCTCATTTTCGCCGGCTGGGCCTCCATGATCAGCCACGGTCTGGCGCAAACGGCCCAGGTGCAGGCCTCCCTGAGTGTGGATGGCCAGCTTTTTATCGTTAGTGGAACTCAACAGGATGATGTGTTGGATCTGCGCCTTTCCGGTGGTGCCGCCGGCCCGGACGGCGGGGCAGATCTTTTCAGCAATGGCACGCTGCTCTTTCACTTCACGCCGAATCAACGTCTCGCCGTGCGCGAGTGCCAGGTCTCGCTCTTTAATGGGAATGACCGCTTTCTGGTGCATGACTCGGTCGCCCTGCCCTTCAATGCGGGCGTGGTCTGGAAGGTGAATGCCGGTGATGGAGATGACGTGGTGGCTCTCAATGGCCCGGACCAGGGTTCCACCAGCCAGATGGTGGAACAGTGGATAAATCTGCGTCCGCAGTTATCCGCCCGGGGCCTGACAATTTCGGAACAAGCCACCACTGTAATGGACCAGCGCCTCGCCTGGGCACAGGCTCAAGTCACCGATCTGCTGGTTGGAAAATCTGCGGCGGTGCAAACGCGGGCCCTGGCTCAGATTGAGCGGCTGGTTTCGGATAATCCAGACTCGCTGGTCAGTGAACTTGGCCGAAAAATGAAAACCATCAGCGCCGCGATCGCTGCCCATGGCCCGGATGCCCTGGTGGCGCGCAAAGGCATCAATGAAAAAGGCCTCCCGATCGCTCCCGGTGGACCCGATGGCACCAATGCCAAGGGCATCAGCGAAAAGGGCCTTCCCTATGAAGGCGTGGGCCCTCTTTTCAATGCCGATCCGGTGATCCGACAGATCGCCCTGCAGGAAGCCCGCATGATTAGCCTTTTTGACTGGCTGCCGGATGCTGCGGATGATGGGGGCGCGGCGGGGCTGGATCAGAATGACCGCCTGACACAATCCCTCGCCTTTGCCCAGGACGTCAGTCTGGCGATGGAAACCCTGGGAACCAATACGGCTGCCGATATCGCGGCGGCGGTGGACCCTGTGGTGGCGGAGATGATAGCCATCAGCGACGGGTATAGCGCACCAAGCATCGCCTTCGGCACCACGCTGGAAAACACCGCCAATACTGACTTCCTGCCCATCGAAGCCCGTATCACCGGTGGTCCATTAGGCACGGACTCATTCGAATCCGCCATGGCAATTTATCAGGCGGATGCTGAAGCCGTGGATGCCACCGGTGCCAGCGAAGCCGATGCGGCGATCCTGGGTATCATCGCCAGCCTGAAGGATTTCGAAAATCTGATGGCCCCGGCCCTGCAGACTATGGATGCCCCGGATACGGCTGCCGGCGGCGTCGGCGGGCCTGCCGGAGCGGGTCCTCCCCCAGCAGGTGGCCCAGCGGGTTTGACCCTGCCCGGCTGCAACATCACCACCACCAATACCATCTCCGGCGGAGCTGGCTTTGATCTTCTGATCGGCACGCCAGCCAATGATAACATTTCCGGAAATGGTGGAGTCGATTTCATCTTCGGCCGCGGCGGCGATGACATCATCAGCGGCGATGCCGATATTGACTTCCTCTTCGGCATGAAAGGCGGGGATGATATCTCCGGCGGCGACGATACCGATTTCATTTTTGGTGACGCGATATTCTGGTCAGGGAATGACTGCCTGCAGGGCGATGACGGCATTGATATCATCCTGGGGGAAAAAGGAGACGACGGCATGGAAGGCGGCGACAAGCTGGATCTGATGATCGGCGGTGCCGGCAATGACATCATGAACGGTGACAAGGGCAACGACATCATGCTGGGCTGGACGGGTAATGACTCGCTGGATGGCGGCGATGAAACCGACCTCATGCTGGGCGACTACCCCCTGGCACCTCCCGGCGATGACCTGCTGGTCGGCAGTGGAGGCACCAATATCACCATCGCCGGCGTTGGGTATGAAATCGGGGACATTGAATTCGGCAATGATGGCAAGGATACGGTCAATGGCGGCTCTGGCATCGACTTCCAATGGGGCAACCTCGGCGATGACACCATGAATGGCGATGCCAACATAGATCTGATGTTTGGAGGTCCCGGGCAGGATGTGATGCAAGGTGAACTGGGAGGCACCCTGTTTGTCGTCAGTGGAGTTCCGGTGCGCTTCGGCAATGTTATGTTCGGCGGCGACGATAACGACCAGGAAACCGGTGGCGGGGATTTCGATATCATTTTTGGCAACAAGGCGGATGACCGCCTGATCGGTGGAAAGAACAGTTCGTTCCACGTCCTCGGGATCGACACCGATCTCATCTTCGGCGGCCCGGGCAATGACTATGCAGATGGCCACCACCGCACGGACCTGATCTTCGGACAGGATGGGGATGACGAACTCCATGGGGATCTGGGAGCCCTGATCCAGGTGACTTCTCACGATATTGTTTTCGGTGGCGATGGGGATGATAAAATCTTCGGGGGCAATGGGAATGACCTGTGCTTTGGCAATAGTGGATCTGATGCCATCAATGGCGAATGGGACTTGGTGCTAGACATTCTTTTCGGCAATGACGGGGATGATGTCGTCGATGGCGATACTGGCAATGACCTGATCTTTGGCAATGATGGCAACGATACCCTCCTTGGCGGCAATGGCTTGCTGGATATCATTTTTGGCGACTCCGGGAACGATGTCATCTCCGGCCAGGGCGGGATCGATTTGGCCTTTGGCAATACCGGCAATGACGTAGTCAATGGCGACGGCCTAAGTGATATTCTTTTTGGCAACGATGGCGATGACACCGTCAACGGGGGGGATTTCCCCGACCTCATCTTCGGGAATGACGGCTGCGACATCCTGTCAGGAAACAACAGTGCCGACATCATCTTCGGCAATGCCGGGGACGACAACATCCACGGCAATGACGGGATCGACTTCCTCTTCGGCAATACCGGCAATGACACGATGTTTGGGGATGACGGCATCGACACCATGTTCGGCAATGAAGACCAAGACATCATGAGTGGCGGCAATGGCTTTGACCTGGTTTTCGGCAACGATGGCAATGACGAGATTCATGGCGATAACGGTCCTGACATCCTCTTCGGCAATGATGGCAACGATTGCCTGAGCGGCGACGATGATCCTGACATGATCTCTGGCGGCCAGGGCAGTGATAACATCCACGGGGGATCCCATCTCGATACGCTATTCGGCAATGACGGGGATGACTGCCTCTTTGGCGAAAATGGCATCGACCTTATCTTTGGTGGCGATGGCAATGACGACATCTACGGCGGTGATGGCAATGACGCCATCTGGGGGAACTCTGGCGATGACAGCATCCGCTCCGAAGGCTCCAGCGATGCCGTGAATGGCGGCGATGGCGACGATGATATCAACGCCGGCGACGCCACCGATGTGCTCATCTTCGGTAATGACGGCAATGACCGCATGCATGGGGCGAATGGCAATGACTGGATGTTCGGCAATGGCGGGAATGACCGCATGTGGGGCAATGACGGCAACGACAAGCTCTGGGGGAACTCCGGCGACGACGTGCTGGACGGCGGCAATGGCAACGACTACCTCGCCGGCGGCAGCGGCAACGATTCCCTCTACGGCGGCCCTGGCACGGATATTCTGATCGGCGGCACGGGCAGCGACTCCAAGGACAAGGATGGATCCACCCCGGAAGACGGCCAGCGCGAAGCCGCTTGCGGACGCATCTGCGGCAAGAAATGGCATGACCTAAACCACAATGGCCAATGGGATGGAGGCGAGCCCGGCCTCCCAGGAGTCCGCATCTACCTCGACCTGAACAACAACAATGCCTACGATCTCGGCGAGCCTTTCGTCTTCACCTCGGGGGACAATCCAGCGACCTGCGCGGATGAAACCGGATGCTACTGCTTCCACAACCTGCCCCCTGGCAACTACATTGTCCGCGAGGTCATCCCCGCCGGTTTCATCATCACCTTCCCCGCCAATAACACCCACCAGTTCTATCTGAACCCCGGCGAGGAGCGGGATGACGTGAACTTCGGCAATGCCCGGCCCCAGGAGTGCTTCTTCACGGTGCGCGGCTGCAAATTCCTCGACAAAAACGGGAACGGTATCCGGGATCCTTTCGAAATGCTCCTGCCTGGCGTGACCATCTACCACGATCAGAATAACAATGGGATCCAGGACGCGGGTGAACCCTTCACGGTCACAGGTCCGGATGGTTGCTATGCGCTGAACTTCCCTTACAACGGAACCGTCTATATCACCCACATCTGTGAAGTCGCGCCTGCCGGCATGGTGCCCACTTTTCCTCAGGGCGGATGCAAGGAGATCGATATCTTCGGCTGCGGTGAAGCGCCCTTCCACGTGGACTTCGGCAACCGGCCCCAGCAGGGCCCTGCCATCTCCCCAGGCCAGACTGGTGTGGTTTTCGTAGACCAAAATGGCGACGGCATCCGCCAGGCCACCGAGCCCGGAATGCCCGGACTGCACATCTGGCGCGATACAAATGGCAATGACCTCCAGGACGCGGACGAGCCCTTCAGCCTGACCAGCACGGACTCCTCAGACACCGCAGAAGATGAATCCGGCAGTATCACTGACCCAGCACCGACGGCACGCGGCCCACTGCTCCTGGGCAAGCCCGTCACCCACGTCCACGGCGATCCCCATGTTGATCAAAAAGATGGCAAAGTGCGGACTACGATGTCTCCAGTTATCACGGTGCTCGCCCAGGATGGCGATGCCTCCGGAAATGCCGACAACCGCCAGATCGGCCTGATGACGGATTCCGACGGCGACGGTTCCCCGGATATCGTGGAAACCCGCGATGGCACCCAGCCCAAGAATCCTGACAGTGACGGCGACACCCTCACAGACGGCAATGAAGTCCAAATCGGCACCAACCCACTTCTTGCCGATAGCGATAAGGATCAGATCAACGACGGCACGGAATGCGATCTCGGCACGGATCCCACCGACGGCGACAGCGATGACGACGGCCTCAGCGACGGCTTCGAAGTCGCCCATGGCACCAGTCCCTTCCATGGGGATAGCGATCTAGATGGCCTGAGTGACCTCACGGAAAATACTCCTGGCGGCCCGTTAGGCAACTGGCGCGACTTCGACCGCGATGGCTTGTCCGATCAGCGTGAAATTGCCCTGGGCACCAACCCGAACCGCGCCGACACCGACGGCGATGGCGAGTCGGATGCCTCCGAGGCCCTTGGCGGCACAGATCCCCTGCTCGCGCTCGATAATGCCCGCAGCGCTGGCACCCAGCCCCGCAACGGCCGCATCGCGGAATTCCAGCCTAACTCCAGCGGCCAACTCCGTCTCGTGGTGCTGAAGAGCCAGGCGAGCCGTCAGGTAACCCTGCGGCATTCTGCCAACCTGCAGCAATGGACTGAGGAGACACTCCCCGTGCCGACTGGCAGCAGCACCACGCTCCTCGCCCCCATGGATGGAGCCCGCGGCTACTATCAAATCGCCCTGCCTGCCGCTGAAGCCCCGTAATCCACGCGCCCCGGCCTGCCGGCAAGCCTCTATCCCTGAGGCTTGCCGGCATATTTCATTTAAGCCTATCATTCCCGTGGATCCCTATGCGCGCCGCCCTTCAGCCCGGAGGAACGTGGCCCCGATGAGGGATGCGCTCTGGCTGCTGTGAGGGTGTCACCGATCACTTTAAAATGCACCACCTTTTTGGGGCTGCCGCGCGGGCACCCCTGCCGGGGTGAAGGCCCCCTTGGGACGCGGATCCGCTGGTGTCGCTTCGCTCAACCACCGGCGACCTTCTGGGATGCCTCCAGCATCATCCTGGGCATGTCTCCCAGACCCGATTTTGAGGGGGCTTGAGACCGCGGAGGGGACTCAACTACCGTGAGCATGGAAAGGGGAGAGAACACGGATCATTCCCCAACCCGATCCCGAGAAAGGGCCCTGGGGTCGCGTTTAACTCTCGCTTCTAGGATAAGATAGGCCCCACCAGGTTGCCCAGCGATGCGTTTCTAAAAAAGAGGACGGTGTGGCTGACCGATGGGCCGCCCCTTCAGGGCGGGGTTCGGTTTTTGGCCGGAGTCCCAGGGCAACGCCCTGGGTCCGGTGTCCGAAACCATGCTGAGCCCTGTAGGGGCCATAACTCCAAAGGTGACAGCCTCGCCCGGTCGCCAGAAAGGAGAAAAAACGGGAGCAGACCATCCCCAATGGTGGGTGCCTCATGGCACCCTGGAGCGTGCCCCCAGTCGGCGGGCGGGTCCATCGACCGCGGTGCGGTGGTGGCTTTTGAACGCAAAAGGGACTCACCCAAAGGGTGAGCCTGTGGAGGCCAGAAAAAACGAATCAGGCCCGTGCTTAGGGTGTGAAAGTGCCCCATGGTCGCGTTTCCACTCACAATCTTAGGTTCAATGTAGCGGATGGATTCTTTTTGTATGGTTAATTCGCGGAGTAGTTCCTTGGGCTGCTCCGCTTTCCAGCGCTGCCGCAGCACGGTCCACTCGGGAGAATCCGCCCGGCGCTCCTGATGATCCCACGGGTCAAAGCGCAGCCCGTTGGCCGCTAGCAACCATTGCCAGCGGGCCTCCACTAAATGGGGTTGATCCTTGGCGCCGGAAATCATCCCGGCAGCGGTGTCTGCGTTGTCGATCCCGCATTCGTATTTCAGCCGGTCGCACCAGTCGTGCTGGCAGGCCTCGCGCATCACGCCCCGGCCAAGGGCCGCCAGTAATAGAGTTCTTTTCCAGCGACGAAAGCGCCATGGGAGTAAGCACGTAGAGACAGGACAGGGTAACGCTGGAGAGCGACCTGAGCGGCCATTCACCTGCGGTGATGAGAGTAAAAATGGGCCAAAACCGAGGATGGGATGGGAGACGATGGGCTGGCGGGAAGAGGGAATCGCGACTAATTTTTCAAAATTCAGGTAGCTGCGCGCCATTGTTAAAAACAGGGAGCTAGCCCCCCAATCCCCCAGATTTTAACGCATTACAGCGATCATGAGATGGATTGTAGAGGCCCTGGAACTGGTAGAAGAGGGGCCCTACGGGGCTATTGATTTACACTTAGAAAAATATTCCGCCTTCCACGGCGCGAGCCGACAGCCCTTTCAACTGGACATGCCCGGTGAAACGGACTACGGAAAGATAGGACAGTTCCACAGATTTTTTTAATATTCATGCAATATTCCACCCGCGACGCCAGGGCAACCCCGACCTTCACCCCACCACACCCATCCGCGAAGCGTTGGCGCCTGGCGAACTCGTTCAACCAAGCGCTGCAGCGGATGGCGGAGCTTGTCACGGATCATGCTCCGCGCCAAGCACCGCCATCGCTGGGCTTTAACCTTCGGAGACATGAGTCAGTCATGAAATTACGTATCTATGTCTTGTTATTTTTCTTGGCTGGGCTCGGCTCCATGGTCGCCGTCGATATATCAGAACAACACGAGCCAACCCTCTCGAATATTTCTTATGGGCCAGATTCTCGAAACATCCTCGACTTTTGGATGGCCGTCGGCGACGGCCCACGTCCGCTGCTGGTTTACATTCATGGCGGCGGCTGGATCACGGGTGACAAAACTCAGAAAATGCCCGCATTCCAGCCGTTTCTGGACCGGGGAATCTCCTGTGCGGCCTTCAACTACCGCCTGGCTCCCGATCATCCGCTGCCCGCCCCAGTTTACGATGCAGCACGAGCCATCCAATTCCTGAGGACAAAAGCGGTCGAGTGGAACATTGATGCAAAGCACATTGCATTGACCGGGCCCAGCGCGGGGGCTTGTACATCAATGTGGCTTTTGCTACATGACGACCTAGCTGACCCAAAGGCGGCCGATGCTGTGCTGCGTCAATCGACGCGCGTCTGCGCCGCCGCCGTAATGGTGGGCCAAACATCTATCGATCCGAAGGTTATCGAGGGCTGGCTGGGCCCGCAGGTGCTCACGCATCCCATGATTTGCCTGGCAGTCGGCGAAAAGACCATCGAGGATGCGCTTAGGAATTATGATAAGCATCACGACATCTACGCCGAATTTTCGCCGATTAATCATGTCGACTCCCACGATCCCCCGTTGTTCATGACCTGTAGCGCCGAGATGGATCTGCCATCACGAGACGCTAGCCACGGCATTCATCACCCGATCTTCGGCGTGAAACTCAAGCAGAGATCGGACAAGATCGGACACGAGTGCCATCTGGTGGTTCCAGGGTTTTCCACGCCGGAAAAGTATTCCGACGCGAACGACTTTCTCATGGCCAAACTGCTGTCGAAGTAATGCGAAAACGATCGCGTCCAACTGCTCATGAGCTTCCGGTATGGGTTTTCGAGCCCATTGGGGGAGACGAACCCCCGCCCTGCGCGCAACGCTCGCGCTCCCTGGTGACGGGGGGCGCCCTTAATCATTCGTTCATAAAATGAAACGCTTCGCTCTGATCTTTGCACTCTTTCCGATCTCGGCTTTTGCTGATGTTGAGGCATCCCTAGGCAAGTCTCCTGACGGAAGATTTGAACTCGTTGTGGTCGCTAGCTCTGAAACGGATTATGGCCAGGTGATGGTCCGAGACTCAAAAACGAGCACATCGGCGATGACAGATTCTGGACAGGGCTACGGCTACTTCCCATCGGGTGATGTCGAAGCGACATGGAAGACTTCAAGCGATGCATTCGCCGTCACCATGCGTGGAACCAAGCACACTTGGAACAGCCATGTTTACATTCGTGAGGGAGATGAGTGGGAGAAGCTTGAGTTCCCTCCCTATGTTGCCAACATTCTCGGTCGACAGGGTGTCTTTGAGAGAGGGCGGAACTTTCATGAAGCCTTTGGAGGCTTTCAGGCCGATAACCGATTCACTTTATTTAGCCATATTGAGCCCGACTGGCAGCAACAGGAGCAGTTGGCCAAGGAGACCGACTGGAAGCCAGCGACGCAGACCGACTGGAAGATTGAGTTGGTATATCACCACCGAGCACGTCCGAATTGCTCGGTGGTCAGCATTACCCCCTTCGCCGAAACGAAGCCCAAACTAGGGAGTGGCGAACAAACGACTCCCCACCCAAAGTCCAAATGACCCGCTTGGCTACCACCTTAAACCCCGTTGCGGAGTGGCGTTCCCCGCAGCCAGTGCCACCTTTCGACATTCAGGGCTTTTAAAGTTCGCCCAAGGCGACACCGTACGCGAAGTCCATGGAATTCGATGTTCACATTACTGAGAGCCTGCTGCAAAGGGTAGCGCTTCGGAAGCTACTCCGCCGCTGGCCGCTAAACTTGGTCGCTGCCGTTCTGATAGGGATTGGCGTCTCGATGGACCGGGGCAGGCTGGGAACACTCTCCGCCATAGGGCTTACGGCCATCGCTTTCCAATTCCTCCTCTATACCGGCTATTACATCAGAATGAGGCGTTCCATCGCCGACTGGAAGCAACTTCAGGGCGATGCTCCGATTCACTACAGCCTAACTACAGATACACTCCGGGCCACCTCGAAACTGGGAAGCACCGAACTGCGCTGGAACGTTTTTCGCGAGCTTGTCGAGCACCCTGACTATTTTCTTTTGGCCATGGGGCAATCAGGGCATCTCACCTTGCCCCGTCAGGATGTCCCTGCCGATGCGCTGCAGTTCATCAGGGAGCGACTTTCGTCTCGCCGCATTCCCACGATGCCTTCATGAGTAGCCACGGCCGCGCCGCAAGGGCGAGCCACGTGCCGCGGCCATCCGCAAGGGCTGCTCGATCGGCCCTGTTTTCGGCAGCCCTCACGCTCCATGCCGACTTCACGCGCCCTCCCGCCCCGGGGGTCGGCAGGGTTGGACCTTCGCCCGTAATGAGATGGGCGTTCTCTTAGTGGCCATGCTTGCAGCCTTCAGCTCGGCTGCGCGTGCTGAGGATGCACTTCGCTCAGGCTCTCCCAAGGGCAGCTATTTTTATGCGTGGGGTAAAGGACCGCAGTGGACGGCCCAGGTTTGTACCGAGCTTGGACTTTCTCTGCTGAACCTCAAGATGCCCTACGTTGATGATCAGTATTCAGAACCTACGGAGAAGGTGCTTTCACGGGTTCCGCGCCAGAATGAACCGATCATTGCCACCATAGCCTCCGGTGCCGGCCGCAGCGTCATTCAGGTGGTGTATCCTGAGAAAGGCAGTTTCGGTAGGACCATTGGCACGATTCATCTCGCCATCGAGACCGCTCGCAATTCGGAATGGTTCTCCCCTTTCTTGGGTGGTCCGCCTGAGCTTTATCGCGGGCAGTTGGTGGGTGGTAGCGATGTCGCCTACGGCTATGTGGCGACCCTAGAGACCTCCGGCACGGGCGCTTTGCAGACGGCGCCAAGGGGCGCGACGGCGTCGCGTTTGCTCGCCGGGCTTACCACCTTCCCTCCATCAGGGCTGTGAGCAACGCTTGGTCCAGGAAAAGGTCGGCTAACTTTTTTAGAATTGGCGGTGTTTCCTTTCTAAGACGTGCCCGCAAAAAGTATTTTTATATTTGTTATAGACCCTTTTTGATTTTGCAACTCATTGGAAATCAATTCCAAAATACTAGTAAATAAGACGATTTTGGACTTTTTGCGGGGACGTCTTCTAAAGCGGTGTCCTCGTTGGCTCCGCCGTATGGCACCTTCCAGCGGTGATGGGTCGGCGGAAAGACTTCCCACTTTTGGTTGGCGGCCTCAACGCGGCAGCTCCCGGCCAGCAGGGGGCCGACTGGGCGCGGCTTTTGGATAATCGCTTGGGGGGGATGTCGTTTCCGGTTTACGGTGAGAGAGGGGCGGCGCGGTCGGGCGGCTTCCCTTATAGCCTCTGGGGCAAGTCTGGGGGAACCGGCCGCCCTCCGGTCAGCCTTCTTTGTTGTAGTAGACTTTGACAAATTTCATCTGTTTGTCGTCGTCGAAGCCGTGCTCGAGGACTCCGGCGTGGCGGTCGCTGAAGGTGGGCTTGAGGTGCAACTCGACTCCGGTGTCGAACTTGAGCACGGTGCTGATCTTCTTTTTGGCCTTGCTGACATCTTTTTTAGAAATCCCAAAGGATTTTTCCAAGGGGGCGCCTTGTTGTTCCTCAATGCGGCTGCGGTGTTCGGCGAATTGGGCTACCGCTTCGGGCGTTTTGAGGACCTCGCTTTCAAACTCCCCTAGATCAAAGGTTTCCTTCTCCTCAAAATAGGCAATGGCGTCGCGGGCCGCGGCGCGGCGGTCCTCCGGCGCGGCTTCCTCGCTGGGCTTAGCCTGATCGAGAAAGGATACCGCTAGGCTGGTGTAGGTATTGGTCAAAAATGCTTCGTCGGGCACGGCGTGAACGCCTAGGAAATCGCGCACCCAAAAGCGGGACTCCGCGCCGCTTCGATCGAAGGTGAGGATATAATAGCCCATTTCGCTAAAACAGTTTAGGATGAGGCAACCCTTGTCGATCTTGTCCGGGTTGATGCCCTGTTCGGTGGAGAGTTGCAGGTCGCCATTGCGGGCGGAAATGCTCAGAAACGGAACCACGCTCTCGGCCTTGAGGATGCAGAGCGCCGCGGTGGCCACGCCGTCGACCTCAATGTCCTTGACCAGCGCGATGCAGAGGTCTCCGGACTTGATGTTGGGGTGATTGGACTTGGAGTAGAGGCGCTTGGCGATGCGGCAGCCGTGTTCCAGGAGGGCCTCGGAGTCGGCGAAGACCCCACTGGCGAGGGCATTCATCTCGTGCTGATCGAGCGAGGAGTGGTGAATGAAGCGATGGGCGATGAGGTTGCGAAAGGGCTTGAGGAAAAGCGCGGTGAGGGTTTCGGCATCCGGCTCCGCCACTTTGAAGACTTCCTTGGAGGTCTGGAGGGGTTCATCGCGCTGCGGATTGCCGACCTTGGCCAGGACGATGCCGGTGATGAATGCGGAGTTGAAGCGGATTTTCAGGGACATGGGGCGCATACTTTGGAAAGGTTCCGCCGGATGGAAACCCGGAACTTCCAAGAAATGGGCGCTGGCGCTCAAGCCACAGGCGTGCGTAGGCGGCACACCAGCTCCCCCTCAAGGCGCCGCCAGGGAAACGCAGACCAACTCGGTGTCGTTGCGCACGAAAACCGCCTGCTCAGCAAAGGCCGGGTGGCTCCACACGACGGAGCGCCCCATCCCCGGGCTGGTCGGCTCCAGTAGCTTGGCCCGGCCAGCCTCCCGGTAGCCCGCGCGGTCGATGTCTGCTAGGATCAACTCCCCCACCTCGTTGAAGAGCACCCAGTGCGGCTTGGCCCGCACCATAAAAAAGGTGCCGGAGCCAGGGGTACTTCCGAGCACGGCCTTGGTGCTCCAGAGGCGCTGCCCAGTGGCGGGATCCAGCCCGTGCAACTCGCCGTCGGCATCGCAGCCGTACACCAAACCCTCGGCCACTACGGGGGTGCTATTTTTCGGCGAGATGCCGGTTTTGGGGGTGCCCTCCCAGGCGATCGCGGGGGTGTTCAGGTCGGCGTGCAATTTCAAGCCGATCGACTTTTTAACGATGCCGCCCATGATCAGATAGTCACCGGCGAGGCGAGGCGCCATGATCGCCATGCCGTAGCTGGGGGCGAAGGGCACCGTCCAGTGCACCTTGCCGGTGAGGGGGTCCAGGCTATTGATGGCCTCTCCGTGGGCGATGATCAATTGGTCCTGGCCGCCGTGGTGGATGAGGACGGCCGGAGCATAGCCTGGCTCCTTAGCGGTTAGAGAGCGCCACACTTCCTGGCCCGTCTTTTTGTCCAGGGCCACCGCGGCGCTGCCTGGGCCGCCCGGCTTCACAATGAGGAGATCGCCCACCACCAGCGGATGGCTCGAAAAACCCCAGATCGGCGATTCCACCTGATAGGCTTTCTTGAGGTCGACGGCCCACGCGGATTTGCCATCGGCGACCGCGAGACAACTGAGCAGGCCCTCGGCCCCTAGGCTGTAGACGAAGTCGCCGTCGACCGTAGGCGTGCAGCGCGGCCCCGCCGGAAAACTGAGCAGATAGGGAGCGTCATAGGCATGAGTCCACAACTCCTTGCCCGTGGCCGAAACAAAACAGCGCACCCGCTCCTGCCCCTTGAGCGCGGTCCGACCGCCCGGATTGGCGTCCGGCTTGCCCTCGGTGATGTCGTAGTCCATCACGAACACTTTTCCCCCCGCCACGGCAGGACCCGAATAGCCCCAGCGCACCGGCACTCGCCATTTCACGGGCGGTCCCGCCGCGGGAAACTGGGCCAAGAGCCCCGCCTCGTTCCACTGGGAATCGCCCTGCGCTCCCAACCAACGCGGCCAGTCCTCCGCGCGCAGCGCCGCGGGCGATAACAAAAAAGCGAAGGCGAGAGAGCGAAGCGAGGGTTTCATAATGCGGAGGGGCGCTATAGCGCAGTTAGGATTAAGAATTATTTGCGGGGGCCTTTGGGGTCGAGGTTGCGCTGGAGGTCGGCCTCCTCCACTCGGGAGGCCACGCCTCCTTTGGGCACGGGGGCGCCGGTGACCCAAACCAAGGCATTGAGGACGATGCGGCGGAAATTAGAGTTGCCCCAATTGAGGTGAAAATGCCCGCCGGTGAAGCCAAAGCCGCGCCCGCGGTCGGGGCGCTCGACGCACCACATCATGGCCTCGGGCCGGTCCTGGGCGGCCACGATGTGCGGATAGGGTCCCGCGGGATAGACGTAGGGACCAGCCCGCACCGCGCTGGAGGGCTTGGCCACGAGGAGGGGGGTAAACTTCATCCCCTTGACCTCTGCGGGGGCTGCGGCGCTAAAGCCGGGCACGAAGCGCATGTTAAAATACCATTCGTCTTTGATCTGAAACGGCTCTACTCCCTCGGCGATTGGGTGGTTAGGAAAAGATTGAAAGGAGGGCTCCCAGATGGGGTTGCAGGAGAAGGCATTTTCGTAGTACCCCCCGATCCAGTGGAGAAATTCTGCCCCGCCCTTGTTGGCCTCGACCTCTACTCCGTAGTGCATAAAGCCCAGCCCGCCCCCGCGCTCCGCAAAGGCCGCCAGCGTGGCGGCGTGGTTGCCCTGCACTGCGGGATGCCCGCCCCCGCCATCGGCGTAGATAACCACGCCATCGGCGTCCTTGAAAACCGCCTCGTCTGCGACCCAGCCCTGCTCGCCGAGCACCACTTCCAGGCCCGGCACCGCGGAGAGGGCCTTTTGCAACAACCGGCTGCCCGCGCGAAACTCGTGCATCAGCGGGGGATGGCTGGGCTGCCCCGCAATGATCACAAGCTTCCGCTTGCCATCAGGAGTTAGGGCCAAGGCCGGGCCGGTGCAGGCCACTAGGGCCAGGAGAGTGTGGAGGCGCGCATTCATGGGTGGGAAGTTCCTCTATGCTCCCGCTCCCGCGCAGCGTCAATCCCATTGCCGCGGCCCTCGCCCGGCCCGGGCCGGGGAAATCTCAACTTCCCGGCGCCATGAGGGCTTCGAGCCGCTTAGCGCTAACAGGTTGTGCGGTGCCCAATTCCTGGGCGTGCACCGAGACCCGGAATTCCTCGAGCAGCCAGCGAAAGGCCTCGCGGTTTTCCTCTGGGACGCGCGACGGCCAGTCCTGATAGGGAGCGAGCAACCGGGCCCGCTCAGCATCTTTGGCCGGCAAGAGATGGGCCCGCTCGCCGCGCTGCAGCATGGCTTTGAGATAGCGCGGCAAATGCGGCAGGCGCTCGTGCGGGGTGCGCTGCAGGTAATCCGGCGGCACCAGGCGGGCGAGGTCGGCCTCCAAGTCGGGATAGCGCTTGGGGGTGGCGCGCAGTTGCTGGATGAGCCGATTGATCTCCGCCGCCAGATCCCGCACCTTGGCGGCCATCTGGGGCAAGCCGCGCCGCGCCGCCTCCACCAGGGCGCGAAACCGATCCTCCGTTAGGGGGCGGAGGGGTTCGAGCCGCAAGGCGTGCCGCAAGAGGTGCTCCAAGGCCAGGGCGGGAATGTCCGACTTTTGGTAGTCGTCGCTGGAAAGCTGCGTCCCGACCCGCGACAGGGCATCCTGAAACCCGATGACCTGGCGCGCCCGCACTGGCGGAGCCGCGGCGAGGGATTTCAATTCCTTGGCCAGCCAGGCGATGTCTTTGGCGAGGGCCAACTCCGCGAGGCGCCGCACCGCCGCCGGGGCCGCCCGGTCCGCTTCCGCGGCGCTTCGGTGCAGCCGCAGGGAAACCTGCCCCGCGGGCGAAAGCACCAGCCCCGGCCAACCCCGCACTGGCATGCCGCCGACCGTTTCCACCAAAACCGATTCCGGCACGTCCCCGCAGGTCCATCCTGCCAGCGCTGCGCTCCAGCGCTGCACCTCCGCCTGCCAAGCCGCAGAGTCCCCCGCCTGCTCCTTGCCCTCGCGGCGCACCGTGTCCAAATCCCGGCTCGACGCGACCACCTGCTGGCGGCGGTCGACCACTTCCATGCGCGGCCGCAGGTAGTCTGGTAGGCTGTCGGGCGGCCAATCCGCCGCCATCACCGGGACCCCATAGCGGTTAGATATGAACTTGGATAGCCCGATCAAAAAGTCGCCTTTGCCGGGGTCAAACTGCTCGGCAATCTCCTTCATTTTATGTTCATAGGGCATCAGCCGCTTGCGCGACGCCTTGGGCAAAGCCCGCAGCAGGGCGGCGGCGATTTCCAGCCGCAGCCCAGGCACCATCCACTGCATCTGACCACTCGTTAGGTGAGGGGCCACTTCCGCGGGCACCTGCACGGTGACCCCATCGGACTCCCCTCCAGGGCGGTAGGCGTAACTGATAGGCAGGACGCTATTGCCCAGCTGCACAGTATCGGGAAACTGGAGCGGATCGCAGAGGTCTTCGCGGCCGCCGTTGAGGTCGGCTTCGCAGGCCATGAGAAACTCCGGCTCGTCGGCGAGGCGGCTTCGCACCAGGCGATTCAAGTCGTGCACCGACGAGATCCCGTGGAGGCGCGCCTTGTAAAAATCAAACAGCGCTTCCAACACCAAAAAAGTCCGTTGGCTACGGGCCCGGGCGAAGACCGTTTCCAACTTGTCGCGCAGGCGGCGGTTGGCCGCGTGAAAGCCGTGGGTGACCGCCCCGCGGTCCTCGAGTAAGGCGCTGCGAATGAAGATCTCGGTGGCCGCCACGGCATTGATTTTCCCGTAGTCGATCCGACCCCGCTGCAGCTCTAGCCCATTGAGGAGCACCCGCTGCAAAGCCAACACCCGGCCCGTCGGCTCGTCCCAGAGCGGCTCGCTGTAGCGAAACTCACAGAGGTGGGCCCCCACCGCCACCACCCATTCCGGCTGGATGCCGGCTAGGGTCCGGGCGAACAATTGGGAAGTCTCCACGATCTCCCCGGCCACCACCCAGGCCGGCTGGCGGCTCTTCTCCGGCGCTGCCCCCTTGGCCACTTTCTTGCCGCGCTCGAAGACGTGCGATCCCGGAAAAACCTGCACCAGGCGCCCCCCGCCGGTTTTGTAGACATTGCGCTCCTCGCGCCGACCGACCTGCCCCAGGAGGGCCGAAAGCACCGCGCGGTGCACCGCGTCCGCCTGCGATCCGTCCGCCATCCGCATCTCGCCTGGCTCTGCGCCGCGCAGCCCCATGGTGTCGGCCAACTGGCTGTAAATGTCGCGCCACTCCCGCATCCTCACAAAAGAAAGAAACGAACTCCGGCACAGCTTGCGCAGGGCGTTGCTGCTCTTCCAGGCGTTGGCATCCGTTGCGGCCTGCCAAATTTTGAGGAGCGATAGGAAATCCGAACTGGGGTGGGCAAAAACTTGCTGGGCCTGGCGCGCCGCGTCCTTGGCCTCCTCGGGCCGCTCGCGGGGGTCGGGAATACTCAGGCCCGCGGCGATCACCAAAATCTCCGGCAGCACCTGCTCTTCGCGGGCCTGCAGCAGCATCCGCCCCAGCGAGGGATCCAGCGGCAAGCGCGCTAACTCATGTCCCAGCGCCGTCATGCCGTGCTGCTCATCCAGCGCCCCCAATTCGTGAAGCAGCGCATAGCCCGCCCGGATGGCCGCCGGCAGGGGCGGATTCAAAAAGGGAAACGTCTCAATCTCGCCCAGGCCAAAAGCCTTCATCCGCAAGATGACCTCCGCCAAATTGGCCCGCTGGATTTCCGGCTGGGTAAAGCGCGGCCGCTTTTCGAAGTCTTCCTGACTGAACAGGCGCACGCAAATGCCATCGCTGAGGCGCCCCGCCCGCCCCGCTCGCTGGTTCGCGCTGCTCTGCGAAACGGCTTCAATCGGCAGGCGCTTGGTGCGCGTGCGCGGCGCATACCGACTCATGCGGGCCAAGCCCGTGTCCACCACGTAGCGAATCCCTGGAATCGTCAGGGAGGTTTCTGCAATATTAGTAGCCACCAGGACCCGGCGCTTCTTGCCCACCGAAAAAATGCGCTGCTGCTCCTCCCCCGCCATGCGACCATAGAGCCCCAACACCTCCACCCCGCTGCCCAGGCTGCCTTCCAACAAGTCCCGCGTCTCCCGGATGTCCCGCTCCGTGGGCATGAAAACGAGGACGTCGCCAGCGCTGGATTCCAAAAACACATCCTCGGTGGCCCGCGCCGCGGCTTCGATAAAATCCCCTTCCCCCCCCTCCTCCAGCGGCCAATAGCGAATCTCCACCGGATAGGTGCGGCCGCTGACCTCGATCACCGGCGCGCCCCCAAAGGCCTCCGAAAACGACGCCGTGTCGATCGTCGCCGAGGTGATGAGCAACTTCAAATCCGGGCGGCGCGGCAGCAGGCCCTTGAGGTATCCTAGCAAAAAATCGACATTGAGGGAGCGCTCGTGGGCCTCGTCGATGATGATCGCCGAATACGACCGCAAGAGGGGATCGCTCTGGATTTCCGCCAGGAGAATCCCATCCGTCATAAACTTCAGCACCGTGTCCGGCCCGGTGTCGTCGCTGAAGCGCATCTTGCAGCCTACCACCCCCCCCCACGGCACCTGCATCTCCTCGGCAACGCGCTTGGAAATGCTCATCGCCGCCACCCGCCGCGGCTGGGTGCAGCCAATCCGACCCCGCGCCCCCAAGCCTGCCTCCAAACACATTTTGGGAAGCTGCGTGGTCTTCCCCGATCCCGTCTCGCCCGCCACGATGAGCACCTGATGCTCCCGCAAGGCGGCCACGATGCGGTCACGCTGCCCGGAAACAGGCAAATCGGCTGGGTAACGGATGAGAGGGGTCGGGGGCACGGGGAATGAGGGAGCAAAGGCCAACTCACCCAAATCAAGGGAGAGCGGAAAAACGGGAAGTTCCCGTAGCCGCAAAACGGCCCACCCGCAAGCCGCCCGGCGCAGGCTTCATCCGTTCCCGTC
>CANHIJ010000005.1 GCA_947460575.1 Verrucomicrobiales bacterium
CCCCGCAGGGGCGCCAGCTGCGTGCCCCGTTGGTGTGCGGATTCCCAGCCCCATCGGGCGCGGCCTTGAGAGCGCCAACGGCGCGGCCTACGCCAACTCAGGGCAAAGCCCTGGGTTATCCGTCCAAAAAGCGCAGCTAGCCCTGAAGGGGCGACCCAATCTGGGGGGCCACATCGCGCTGTTTTTTTAGCAAAGAACTAGCTTGGGGCCAATCCGGGACGGGGCGTCACTCGCCGACACGGCGCGGTCGCTGGTGGCTCCGTCAGCGACCAGGCCATCGGCAGTCCCAAGCCAAACGGGGCTTTGCATCCCGGCCAAAGGCAACGCCCTGAGTTATCATCCAAAAAGCGAACTGAGCCCTGCAGGGGCGACCGAATCGGGGGGCCCCATCGCGCACTTTTCCATGACATTTGGGTGCTGGGCCATGACATTTGGGCGCTGTGGGGTGCCCCGTTGGGGCGAAAAGGATTGTGACTAATGCCGCGCGAAGGCAACCCCGGAGGGGTTATCCATGACTAGCCGGGGGTTTCAACCCCCGGTTTGTCAGGCTCTATTGCCCCAGCCACAGCGTGGCTGCCCCATGCTCGGTCGACCCGCGGGCAGCTTGGCGGGCCCCGCCGCGAGGATCCACCCAGCATGGGGCAACCGCTTCGCGGTTGAGGGCATTTGGCTTCGATATCCCGGGGGTTAAAACCCCCGGCTAGTCGTGGAGAACCGCTCTGCGGTTCGTAGGAAAGCGCTCCGCGATTTATGGAGAACCGCTCTGCGCGTTTTATGGGAAAGCCGCTCGGCGGTCCATGGGGAAGCGCCCCGGTTGATCCCGCAAAAGCAGCTTACCCTCCCAAGTGACTTCATCTGTAGGACATTGATAATGTGATGTTATTTGAGTGCTCTCATCCCCGCGTCCGCCGTGGTCTTTTGCTAAAACCGGCAGTCGACTAACTTTCTCGACGGGTGCGGAGCGCTGGCGGGAGGCTTTCGCTTCCCGCGCGGGCTTTTGGGGGGCGGCCGCGTTGGCACTTCTGCCTAACTGTCTGATTCACCGCTAGGGCGCCGATTCTGAGCGCCAACGGCGCGGCCCACGCCAGCCCAGGGCAACGCCCTGGGAATCGAGCCAAAAAGAGCACCTAGCCCTGAAGGGGCGGCCTAATCGGCGAGCCACATCGCGCGCTTTTCCACGACATTTCCGCGTTGTGGGGTGCCCCCGCCCAGCCGGGCGTGTCCACTGGCCAAGACTCGGTGGGGGCTTTTGACGGCGAAAGGGTCTCACCCAACGGGTGAGACTCCTGAGGCGAAGGGAAACGGCTCATTCCCCGCACTCATCACGAAACAGACCCCGAGGTCGCGTTTCAACTCCCGGTTTTAGGTTCAGAGCGCAGACGCTTCGCGCGCGGCGGCGGCACATCAGGGCTGCCCCAAGTCGAGCGCGCCCGTCGGGCGCGCCTGGCCCTGGGAGATGACGGGCGACTCCCAAGGCCGCCCGGGGCGGCCGAGCGACCTCGCCAAAGCGCCCTCACACTGCGGCCAGGGACTCCAGCAAGTGGCGGTTGAGCCGGATGCCCGCGTCGTAGTTTTCGAGGGGGAAATTCTCGTTTGGGGCGTGGGCTTGGCAATCCGGCAGCGCCAGGCCCAAGAGCAGGGTTTCCGCCCCGAGGACTTCGCGGAACGACTGCACGATCGGAATGCTGCCGCCCTCGCGGATGAGCGCGGCGGGTTTGCCAAAGGTGGTCTCCAGCGCCCGGCAAGCCGCCCGGCCGAAGGGTGAATTCGGGTCCATCGCGTAGGGCGCCCCGCTGTGCCCCAACTTCATTTCCAAGCGCACCGAGGGCGGGCAGAGGCGGGCAAAGTGCGCCTGCACCTTTCGCAAGATGTCCTGGGGGTCCTGATCCGGCACCAGGCGGAAGGAAAACTTGGCAAAGGCGCTGCGCGGGATCACGGTTTTCGAGCCCTCTCCCTGGTAGCCGCCGCCGAGGCCATTCACCTCGGCGGTGGGCCGGGCCCAGCGCCGCTCGTGGTCGGTGTAGCCCGCCTCTCCAAATAATTCGGGTACCCCCGTGAGTTCCAGCGTCTCGCCCGCCCCGCCCGGCAGCTGGGCCCAGGCTTCCCGCTCCCAGGCCTCCACCGGCCGCACCGCGTCGTAGAGCCCCTCGATCGCGATCCGCCCCGCGCTATCGTGCACAGAGGCAATCAACCGCGCCAACATTGTGTTCGGATTGGCCACGCTGCCCCCAAAAATCCCCGAGTGTAAATCAATCGTGGGCCCATGGACCACGACTTCCACGCAGGCGATCCCCCGCAGCCCATAGGTAAAAGTCGGCTGTCCCGCCGCGACCATCCCCGTATCCGAAATGGCGATGATGTCGCAGGCCAAGGCGCTGCGGTGTTGCTGCAGAAAGGGCTCCAAGTTGGGGCTCCCGATCTCTTCCTCGCCCTCCAGCAAAAAGATCAGATTGACCGGTAAATCCCCGTGGGCCTGCAAGGTGTCGCTGATGCCACAAAGGTGCGCCATGTGCTGCCCCTTGTTGTCCGTCGCCCCGCGGGCAAAAATGCGCCCATGCTCAATCCGCGGCTCAAACGGGTCGCTGCGCCATTGGTCCAGCGGGTCCACCGGCTGGACGTCGTAGTGCCCATAAATCATCACCGTCGGCCGCCCCGCGCGGTGCGCATTCCGCGCCACCACAATCGGATGCCGCTCCGTCGGGTGAATCTGCGCACTTAGCCCCGCCCGCTGCAGGCGGGCCGCCAGCCATTCCGCATTGGCCACCACCTCCGCCGCGTAGCGCGAGTCAGTCGAAATGCTGCGAAAGCGCAGCGCCGTCAGTAGATCTTCGAGGTGGGCAGATTCCATGGTGTTGATGAGGGGCTGTCAGCCGGGCGGAACGCGGAGGGCCCCAAAAGGACCCAGGGTGGCGGCACCGAAACAAGTCAAAAGGGCCTCCCAAAATCGGCCCCCCCGCACTCGCCCCAGCTTCTCTTGCACCCAACTTCCATCTTGCCCTCTCCGCCAGCAAAAAAATCGCCCGGTCCCTCTAAAAGGGACCGGGCGATCAAAATAAAACGGAAAGCGTGCTGAAGTCAAAAAGCCGCGCAGGCGACTTTGCAACGCCTGCCAGGGGGGCTCACTTCGGCGCGCTCGGGGTGACTGGGATGATCGGGACCAGGATCGGACGACCGGGCTTCACCACCGTGGTCACGATGACCCGAACGAGTTCGCCGTCCACCAACTTGTAGTTCCCGCTGCTCAGGTAGCGCTTGATCTCCTCTTGGGTCAGGCTGCTGCGGGCGGTGCCGGAACCGTTGGGCACCGTCAAATAGATGCCACCGACGCCGGGCCGGATGAAGCCGAAGTCGTCCGAGTAGTCGTCGCCCTCAGAAGTCACGGGCGCCTTGTCCACGGGGGCCTTGCCCGCAGTTTCCTCAGCCACCACGTCTTTGCCAGAGCCCGCAGACTCGGCGCGGAACTTTTCCGCCAGGGCGGCCGCCGCTTGGGGAGCGGAAGCGGCGGCACAGGCCAAAACGACGGGGAGTTGATCAGGGGCCGCCGCGGCCGCTGCTTCTACGATCGCCACCACGGTGGCCTTGTCCGCCTTGGAGGCCGCGATGGCCGACTTCACCACCTCGCAGGCGCACTTCGGAGAAGCCGCCACCTGCTCGGCCACCACCTTGAGGACGGACTCAGGAGCCGCCGCTACGGCCTTGGCCACGCTGGCCTGAAGGGCGCTGCAGGCGCCCGCTTCCGCCGCAGAAGCCATCGGCAGCGATGCCAAAGCCGCGATGCCGCTAAATCCGAGAATCAAAGAGGAGAACTTCATGGGAGGATGGGGATGGTGATTGGAGAGATGAAAAAACTTTAGAAAAGCACCAAATGTAGTATAACTTTTAGCGCAGCAGGCGACCTCAGTCCACATAAAAAACCAAATAATTTACGCCCGCCGACCTCCCCCGCCCCAGCCCTCCAGGGCCAAGCGCAGCGCCGGCCGCATCGCTTCCATGGTTTCTTCCACATCGGAGGGACTGTGCGCCATGGAGAGAAAGCCGGCTTCAAAGGGGCTCGGCGCCATGTAGACGCCCCGCTGCAGGCACTGGTGAAAAAAGCGGCCAAAGGCCTCGGCGTCGCTTGAGCGGGCATCCTCCAGGTGGTGCACCGGCTGCTCGGTGAAGAAGAGGCAAAACATGCTCCCGATCCGATTGAAGGTCAGCGGAATCCCCACTTCCCCGAGCAATCCCCGGATCCCGGCCTCAAAGTCCGCCCCGGTCCGCTCCAGGCAATTCCACGCGTTCTGCTTTTCCAACTCGCGCAGCTGCGCCAGGCCCACGGCCATCGCCAGGGGGTTGCCCGACAAGGTCCCGGCTTGATAGACCGGGCCGTCTGGCGCCAATAAATCCATAATCTCGGCCCGCCCCCCAAAGGCGCCCACTGGCAGCCCCCCGCCGATCACTTTGCCCATCGCGGTGAGGTCGGGCATCAGCCCAATCAGCTCCTGGTACCCCCCCTTGGCGAGCCGAAATCCTGTCATGACCTCGTCGCAAATCAAAAGCGCCCCGTGCTCCCTGGTGAGCCGCCGCATTGCTTCGAGGTACCCCGGCTTGGGCAAGTACAGCCCCGCATTGGCCGGCACCGCTTCCACAATCACCGCCGCCACCTCGTGGCCGAACTCCCGAAAGGCTGCTTCCAGGGCCTCGAAGTCGTTGTACGGCAACACCGTAGTCAGCGCGGCGAGCGCGGCTGGCACCCCGGCGCTGTCCGGCCGACCGTGCGTCAGAGCCCCGCTCCCCGCCGCAACCAACAAGCTGTCCCCGTGCCCGTGGTAGCAGCCCGCGAATTTGATGATCCGGTCCCTCCCGGTGTACCCCCGCGCCAGGCGCAGGCAGCTCATGGTGGCCTCAGTCCCGCTGTTGCACATCCGCACCTTTTCCACGCTCGGCACCCACTCCACAATCAGGCGGGCCATCTCGACCTCCCAGGGATTGGGAATGCCAAAACTCAGCCCGGACTTGGCGACCTCCTGCACCGTGCGCACCAAAACGTCCGGGGCGTGCCCCAAAATGGCGGGGCCCCACGTGCCGACGTAGTCGATCAACCAGCGGTCGTCCACATCCAGGATGCGGCAGCCCTTGGCCCGCTTCACAAAAAAGGGCTCGCCGCCGACGTTGCGAAAGGCCCGCACCGGGCTGTTGACCCCACCGGGGATGTACTGCTTGGCGAGAGAGAAAAGTTTGGAGGAATAGGACATGGGACCAGGAAAAACGCGCGGCGGACCACCCAAGACGGCCCGCCGCGCGCTGTCCATCGGGATTGAGCCCCGGAGTTACTTCTTCTGAATGCTCTCCAGCGCCTTCAAGGCCTGATCGCGCTCCACCTCCGCCTTTTTCACGGCGTCCTGCGCCTTGGCAATCGCCGCGTTGATTTCGCGCAACTCGCTGTTGAGGGTGTCCGCGTCCTTGCTCAGGGCAAACTTGCCCGACTGCACATCGCGCAGCAGCGCGTTCACGATCCGCCCGGGGATCATATAGGTGCTGACCCGCTCCGCCCGGGCGATGTTTAGGCCCACGATGGCTCCGCTGACGTCGATGACCGGCCCCCCCGCGTCCTGGGCCTGCAGCGCGAGATCGCTCTGCACCGCGTTGGGGTATCCGGTGGCATTTTTGCTCAAATTCGAACCCATCAGCGCGGTCTGGTCAAACTGGCGCTGATCCATCCCCCCATTCACCTTGGCAGCTTCCGCCCGGTTCCCCAGCGACAACTCTAATTCCTGCGGCTTGCCGTCGCGCTCGATCTGCACCTTCACCTTCTGCTCCGGCTTCAGCCCGGAGACCAGCTTTTGCAGCTGCCGCGGGCTGGCGATCTCCTCCGCGTTGACCGAGAGAATCAAGTCCCCCTTGGCCATCCCGGCCCGCTCTGCGGCTCCCCCGGGGATGATTTCCCCAATCAGGACCCCCTTCGGCGGAGGGCTCTCCCGGGACATCGAAATCCCCAAAAATCCCTTGCTGCGCTCGTCCAAGCTGCGCGCCGCCACGCTGATGACCCCGATCCCGGTCGGATCTTCCCCGGGGCTCACCGCCGCGATTAGCGTCCCCACCTTCATATCGCTGTCCGCAAAGGACGCCGGAACCAACCCCGTGGCCTCCAGCTTGATCAGCGCCAAATCGTAGGCCTTCATCTGGTCCACCACCTTGGCCGCGACGATCCGGCCATCGCCAAATTCCACCTCGATCTCGCCCTCCTCGACCTCGCTGTGCTTGGTCAAGGCATAGCCGTCGGCGCTGACGACCGTGGCCAGGGCCACCTGCTGTTTCTTGCGCAGCACCCGGACGGTGGACTGCCGGGCCTTGGCCGCGAGGGGCCGCCACTCGGCTAGGGCGCTCAAGTGGTGCTTGCTGGTGCGCGGGACCTCTTCTCGGGCCCCCGGCCCAAAGCCCAGGCCGTCCCCTGCGCCGCCCTTCCCGCCCATGCGGCGCAGCATCTCCTCCATCAACTCCTGGGCCTTGGGCCCGCCCTCCCCCGACCCCGGAGCTTTGCCCTTCCTGCCCTGCTCGAACTGCTTAAAGAGTTCCTCCATGCCCTCGGTCCCTGCGCCCCCGGCTCCCTCCATCATGCGGCGCAGCCACTCCCCCATCGGGCTGTCCTGGATGCCCTGCCCGGGCCCGCCTTCCTCCTGCCCATTGTGCCAAAAGCGGGGCGCGCTGCCGTCGTTCTTGAATTCAAAGCGGAACTTCTGCGCCTGCCCCGGGGCCTGAGAGCGCTCTTGCTGAGCCGCCGCAGGGCGGGAAAAGGCCAGCATCCCCGTGCCCGCCGCCAGCGCCGCCGCAGCGGCAGGAAAGAAAAATCGTGTGTTCATAAAAAAAGGCAGAATGAAAAAAGGTGTGTCGGTAATTTAAAGTGGAAGCTCTCAAGCATGGGCCTCAGGGCGCCGGGGCGAGGGTGACTTGCAATTCCGTCTCCTTGCCCGCCCGCAAAACCGTGAATTTCAGCACGTCTCCCGGTTTAGCCTGGCGCACCTTGGCGACCACCTCGCCGTTCTCCTGCACCGCCGAGCCGTCCACTTTTACGATGACGTCCTCCAGCTCCAATCCGCCCTTCGCCGCCGGAGACCCGTCGGCCACCTCCACCACCTGCACCCCCTTGCCGCCGTCTAAGGTCTCCAGCTGCACCCCCAAATAGACTTTGCTCTTGGTCGGCGCCGCTTCGGGCTCTGGGGCCGCTTCCGCGCCGCGCCGCGACCCGCGGCGGCCCTCCCCAGCGGGCCGCTTCGGCGGCGCCTCTTCCTCATCCTTCATCCCCGGCATCAAGTTCGATAGACGGCCCCACACTTCGCCCTGCTTGAGGCGCTCCATGTCCTTAGCAAACACCCCGATCGGGACGTGCCGGTTTTCCGAAAGATTTTGGCTGATGCTGGAGTGGATCCCGATGACCTTCCCCTCCAAATCGAACAGCGGCCCGCCGCTGTCCCCCCCCGAAACCGTGCAGTCGCTCCTAAAATACGCCTTGGTGTCATTTTCCCACAGGCGTCCCACCCGCAGCGGCGCTCCGCGCAGCGGATCGTAGCCGCCCGGGTGCCCCAGGGCCACCACCCACTCGCCCTCCTCCACGCTCTCCGCCGCCGCCATCTCCACGAAGGGATAGTCTCCCGGCTCGGTGATCTGGGCCAAGGCCGCATCCCGATTCATGTCGCGCCCCAGCGATTTGCCCTTCACCTCCCGTCCTCCCGGCAGCGTGATCATCAATTCCTCGCCGGTCGCCGCCAACACGTGGCCCGCCGTCAAAACCAGGCCCTCCTTGCTCACAATGACCCCGCTGCCCGATCCGAGCTGCCCCTGGGGACTTGTCCCGGTGATGGCCACCACCGCCCCGCTCACCTTGCCCACCACTTCCAGCACCCGGGTCTGCCGCTCCTGGAGCGACTCCGCCGAGGCGGACAAAACCAGGGCCCCACTCGTCAGGAGCAGAGCCGACCAATAGGTCCGAGAGGCGGTCCGGGAGGCGGTCGGGAAACGGTCAGTCATGGCGGTAAGGGATGGAGAGAATTGCATGAGTTACGTCCAGCAAAGCGCAGACCTCCGCCGCATTTATTTACAAATCCGCGTCGCCAGCGGCGGCCCCGCCATTCCGCCCCCGGCGCCACTTCCGCCTTTCGCCTCCGGCCGCCCGCGCTATTTTGCCTGCTCACTATGCTGGAATCCCCTGCCCCGCTCCCCGCCACCGCCCTCACCGGCCTGCTGCCCGAGGAACTCGCCGCCGCCCTCGCCGCCGCCGGGGAGAAGCCATACCGCGCCAAGCAAATTCACGAGTGGCTCTTCCGCAAGCGGGCCGCCAGCTACGCGGAAATGACCAACCTCCCCGCTCCGCTCCGCGAGCGCCTCGCCGCCTCCCACCCCTTTCACAGCCTCACCGTGGCCAAAATCCAAGGGGCCAAGGACACCACCCGCAAGTTCCTCTTCCGCCTCCACGACGGCCGCTACGTCGAAAGCGTCCTCATCCCCGCCAACAAGGGCTTCATGGGCTCCCAGAGCGACCGCCTCACCCTCTGCGTTTCCAGCCAGGTCGGCTGCGCCTACGACTGCAAATTCTGCGCCAGCGGCCTGGCCGGCTTCACCCGCAACCTCCGCGCCGACGAAATCGTGGAACAAGTCCTCCAGGCCGAGCGCGAAGCCGGCGACCGCGTCGACAACCTCGTCTTCATGGGCATGGGCGAACCCCTCGCCAATTTCACCCACCTCACCCGCGCCCTCCGCATCCTCCACAGCCAGTGGGGCCTCAACATCGGCGCCCGCCACATCACCGTCTCCACCAGCGGCCTCGCCCCCCAAATTAAAAAACTCGCCGACTTCGACCTCCCCGTCCGCCTCGCCATCTCCCTCCACGGCGCCACCGACGAAGTCCGCAGCCGCATCATGCCGGTCAACGATAAGTACCCCCTCGAACAACTCTTCGAGGCCCTCCGCTACTTCAATCAGCGCCGCAAACAAAAAATCACCCTCGAATACATCCTCATCGAAGGCGTCAACGACAGCCTCGACCAAGCCCGCGCCCTCGCCCGCCGCACCCGCTCCCTCGAAGCCAAGGTCAACCTCATCCCCTACAACACCGTCGAAGGCCTCCCCTGGGCCCGCCCCAGCGAATCCCAACAGGACGCCTTCTGCGCCACCCTCGTCGCCCACGGCGTCCCCGCCACCATCCGCCGCGAAAAAGGCCACGACATCGACGCCGCCTGCGGCCAGCTCCGCCTCCAACAGGAAACCGCCGAAGGCCTCGTTTCCCCAGCGGCCCCCTGAGCCCCCGCCCGCCCCGCTCTACTCAGGGCCGCGCCAGGCGGTAAAATTTCTTGGGCGCATCGACGGCATCGTACACGTGCCACCGTCCGCCCTCGGCGCGGGACACCGCATCCACCGCCCGCCAGGGCCCGGCCGCCAGGTCCGTGGCAAATTGCAGCTGCAGGTCAGCCGGGGCGCTCTCCGGCCAGGCGATGTCCACCGCATTGCCTCCGAGCGGCCTAATCTGCAGCGCCAGGCCACCCAGCGCCCCGTCCCCGGCAAACAGGCGCACCTCGTCCAGCAACAGCGACTGGTCGCTGGCCGTCGCCAAGCCCTCGAAGGTCACCTCGGCCGAACTCCCCGCCGCCAGGAAAGTGAGGCGCTTCTGGATGTAGGGATTCCCCGGCCCCACCGCTTCCTGATCCTCCGCCAGCACCTCCACCCCGTCGATCAAAACCCGATAGGGAGTCGGCCCCGGGGAGTCCCCGCTCCGCGCATTCACCAAAAATGTCAACGTATAGGGACGGCCCGCCGCGAGCCCGCCAATCACCTGCGACAGGGAACCCTTGTTTTGGATAAAGGCCACCCGGTCCTGCCCCCCGGAGACCCCGTTGTCGCTGAACGGCCCCGCAGCGTCAACGTTGATGCCGTGCCCCCCCGTGGCCGCCCAGCCCGCCATGGCGGCCACATAACCGGCCCCGCTGGGGCTGCCCGAAGCCTCAAAGCTAGGATTTTGCACCGGCACCTCCCCCTCCTCATAGGCCACGATGGAAACCGCATCCACCAGCACCGAGGCGTCCCCCGCAGCCGCCGTCGCCAGCTCTAACAATCCCTCAGTGCCCGCCGCCACCAAGTCCGCACTGAAAAAAGCAAAGCGCTGCCCCGCGCCCACTGGGGCCACTCCGGGCACCGCTCCCAACGCCGCGCCGTCGAAGCGCACCTGAAAGTCGATTGTCCCGCCACAGCAGTTGCGCGCGTTGTAGTAAGCCTGCACCCAGTAGCGCTGCCCGGGCACCAGCCCCACCACTCGTTGACTCAACGCCTGCGGCCCTTGCAAAAAGGCCACCTGCTGCCGGTCCGGCAAAATGCCGTTGTCAAAAAAGGGCATCCCCAGCGCGTTGAGCCCCGTGCTCGCCACCGCGCCGCTCCAGGCCGCAATCGGCCCATAGCCCGCCCCGACATTCAGCGCCGAGGTCTCAAAACTGGCGTTCCGCACCAGCGAGGTCACCCCCTCAATCCGGACGGTCCCGTCCACCCCATCGGTCCCGCCATTGTCCTCCACCACCACTACCGTTGTCCCCCGCCCCACCCCTTCAAGCTCCACCGAAAGCGTCACGTCTTCCGCGCTAGCCGGAAAATCCAGCTCCACCAGCCCGCTTCCATCCGCGCCCACCAGGCGCGCCACGCGCTCGTCGCCGACCCGCACCACCACCCTCGCCGGACCACTCGCGAGGCGCTTCCCCGAAACCGTAAAGGTCGCGCCGCTGCGGATCCCGGGCCCCACTTCCACCTGTCCCGGGCCCACCCGCAAAGGCGGAATCGGCTCCACCACCACCCCCAAAACTTCGACGTCGTCCAAAAGCACCGTCTGGTCGCCCGCCGCGATTTGGGCAAATCTCAGCTCCGCCGATGCCGACGCGGCCGTGAAGTTGGCCGTGGCCCGGCGGTAATCCCCCGCGCCTCCCACCGGTGCCACCGCCTCCTCAAAAATCACCCCGCCATCGACCCCCACCTGCAGCACCGGGGCATTGCCGCCGCGCGCGTTGTACCGAAAGCTAACCGCGTAGGTCTCCCCCGCCACCAGCCCCCGCACCACCTGAAAAATAGCAAATTCCCCCTGCAAATAGGCCACGTGGTCCTGCTCCGGAATCGCCCCGTTGTCGGCAAACGGGCCCTCCCCGCCATTGACCCCAGCCCCGCCCACCCCCGCGCCCCTCCAGCCCGCCGCCGCCGACACCATGCCCGGATACGGAGGCGTCCCACTGGCCTCAAAGCTGGGATTCATAACCACAATCTGCCCCGCCCCTCGGGGCACGATGCAGACCCCATCCACCAGGGCCGTGGCATCGCCCGCCGCGGTCGTGACCAACCCCAACTGGCCGCTCTCCGCCCCCGCCCGGAAGGCAACATTGCGAAATTTGTACCCCTCCCCGCCGACCGCAAAACTCACCCCGCTGAGGGTGTCCAGCGCGACCCCATCCCACTGCGTCGCCAGATCCAACACCCCGCCGCAGCACGCGCGGGCATCGTAGAAAAATTGAATCCAATAGTCCTGCCCCGCCGTCAGCCCGCTGATGGTCTGCTGCAGCGCCTGACTCCCCTGCAAAAAGGCCGCCTGCTCCCGGTCCGTCATCGGCGTGCCCCCATTGTGAAACGGCCCCGCCGCCCGGTTGGTCCCGCTCCCCCCAGACCAACTCCCAATCGCCCCATAGTGCGGCTCAACCTCGCTGTAGGTGTCCTCAAAACTGGGATTCGCCACCAGCCCAGCCCCCGCCAGCCCCCCAAACAGAGCCGATGCCGCTAGGATATAAAGGAAGGGGGCGGAGAGAGAATGTTTCATCAGTTGGCGGAATGGAAAATAATGCACCTGCTTCTCCCTATTTCCCCGCCCTCCGTCAATGCTATTCCTATCAGGTTTTTCTCAACCCCGCGCCGAAGCCCCCCGGAAGGCAAACACGCGCCCCCCGGCCCCAAGCTCTCGCGCCGCCCCTACAGGCCAGAGGCGGAGCCATTTGCGAGGTCATTGGCGTTGGGGAAAGCCAAAGCACTCGGCATCCAACTCGCTCCTGATGAGAAATTTACGTAAGAGTTATCCTAAAACCGGGAGTTGAAACGCGATCCTGGGGCCCTTTTTTTGATAAGGACGGGGGATGATCCGTTTTTTCGCCACAGGAGGCTCCCTTGTTGGGTGAGTCCCTGGCGCGGTCAAAATCCCCCTCCAAATCGTGGGCGGTGAACAAGCCCGGCGGCGATGCCGAAGGCATCCTATCGTGTTGCCGGTGCATGAGCGAAGCGACAGCACCGGATCCGCGTTCCAAAGAGGGCCCGCACCACGGCAGGGGTGCCACCACGGGCAGCCCCATCACTTCCAGCTTTGTCGCCCCCGACACCATGATCGCTCTCCCAGAGCCATCCACCGCCGCCCTGCTGGTCCCGGCCGCGGCCTGGGGAGCGCGCCGCCGCCGCCCCCTCGCCTGAGGCCCCCCCTCGGCCAGCGAAACGAATCCTACTTAGCCGTTAGATACGCCACCAAATCCAGCACCTCTTCCGGCGACAGGGTGTTCAGCAGCCCCGCTGGCATGAAAGACACTGGCGAGGGCGCGATGCCCTGCAGCTCTCCGAGGCTGAAGCGCACTTCCGACCCTCCCGGATCCATCGGGTTGGTGGCCACCATCATGATGTCGCCCGCCAAGTTGACGGTCCGCCCCACCATCACCCGACCATCCTTCATGGTGTAAATCTGCAGGCCATTTTGCTCGTTTATGACTTTGCTAGGATTGAGGATATTGTCGAGCAGATCGCGCGCGCTGTAGCGCCCCCCGGCGCTGCTCAAATCTGGACCGGCCAAGCCCCCTTCCCCGCGAAAGTTGTGGCAAGCCAAGCACCCGGTGGCGAGGAAGAGGGCCCGCCCCCTCTCGCGGTCGCGCGGCTGCTTTAACCCCGCCTCCAGCAGCGGACTCAGTTCGTCCATGTTCCATTCTTTGACAAACGGGCGGGCGATCGCCGCCATGACCGCGGGAGGCTGCTGCGCCGCCGCTATTTTATCGGCCTGGGCCTGGCGCTGCTCCGCTGAAAGCATTCCCACAATGGCGTTCATGCGGCCCTCGCGCACCCCCCGCACGCTCGCCCCGCCCTTCCAGTGCGGCACCCGATCGACGGCCAACGCGAACAGGCGCTCCCGGCGCTGCGGCGTCCAGGCCGGGCTCCCCGCCGCACGCACCAGCGCCTGGGTGTAAATGATCTGCTGTTCCTGAGTGCGGCTAGCTTCTAGCAAATCCAAAGTCGGCTCAATAAACGCGCTGCTCCCCAACGCGGCGAGGAGCGCCACCAATTCCTCATTCACGCGCTGGTCCGGCGAGGGCAAACTTGGCTCCAAGCGCGCCGCCAACTGCGCCGCCACTTCCCCGGCATATTTGCCATGCCGCGAAGCCGAAACGGTCAGCACCCGCACATACCACGCCTGCTCCTCCACCCCGAGCCGCGCAAAATCAAAGCGCCCCAGCGCCGCCAATAGCTCTGCCTGCACCCCCACCTCCCCGTCGGTCGACCGCGCCAGCGCCAGCAGCGCCTGCAGCCCCGCCCGCGGCTCTTTCTCCCCCAGCGCCCGCTCCTTCCACTCCGCCACCGGCTGCCATTCCAAGGCCGCCCGCGCCGCCCCCCGGATCGCCCGGTCGGCGTGCCCCAACTGCGGCCACAGCGCCGCCAGCGCCCCCGCTTTCGCCTGCCCGTGCCAGGCTTCCAGCTCGCGCCGCAGTTTCACCAGAGCCGCCACCCCCTCCTCCAGCACCTCAGGCGCCCGCGGCCCAGTGCTTTCTCCCCCCCGATACGTCACCCGGTACAGCCCCGACTGGGTCCCCCGTCCCCCCGTTAGGAAATACAGCGCCCCATCCCCCGGCGATACCGCCAGGTCCGCAATCGGCAAACCCTGCGCGCTCAAAAAGGGCTCCACCTCCGCCCCATAGCTCGCCCCGCGCGGCGCCAAATGCACCGCAAACATCCGCCCATAACTCCAGTCGCAGGCAAAAAACGCTTCTTGATAGCGCGCCGGAAACTTGGCCCCATAGCCAAAGGCCACGCCCGTCGGCGAGCCCGGCCCCACATTCTTCAAGGGCGGCTGAATCTCCTCCCACTGCGGGGTCCAACTCCATCGCATATCCCCCGCCCGCCCCGCCCAGCCACTGTCGGTGCCACTCAATAGCTGCCGAATCGCGGTCGGTCGATAGTTGGGCAATCCCAAATCGTGCTCCAGATCGCTGTCGTAGGTAAAGAGATCGCCCTGACGGTTAAAGGCGATGTCATAGCTGTTACGCAGCCCCATGCAGATCACCTCCGGATTCTTCCCGTCCAGATCCGCCCGCATCACCCAGCCCCCCGCAAACGGCTCCTTCTCATACGCAAAATCCCAGCTGTCCCGATTCCAATGCCGCGGCGTGCGCATCCGCTCGCACGGCAAGCCATTGCGGTCCCCGCTCACCACATAGATCGACTTGCCATCCGGCCCCGGCACCACCGCGTGCACATTGTGTTCGTACCAATTGGCCGGATCGCCCGTCACCTGAGGAAACGTAAAAAGCGTCTCCGCGGCATCCAGCCGGTCGTCCCCATTGGTGTCCTTCAAACGCAGGAGCGATTCCCTCCGAAAGTTTTTCTCCGAGTGGTCCCCGTGCTGGACCACATATAGCGCCCCCTGAATCCAGGCCAAGCCCTGCGCGTGCCCCCACTGCTCCGAAACCAATTCCACCACCGGCCCGGCCGCACTGCCCAAAGGCGGCGCACTCAAGCGATACAAATGCGCCCCCTGATCCGACGCATAAATCCGCCCCCGATCGTCAAAACACATCGCCACCCACGAACCCTGCGCCCGCGGCACCGAGTACACCCGCTCCACCGCAAAGCCCTCCCGGATCTCAATCGCCGCCGCCGCCGTCGCCTCCTCGGCCGCCCCCCAAACTGATAGGGGAAAACCAAGCGGCGCCGCCAGCAAAAGCAAAGAAAGTCTCATGGCCGCAGGCAACGCCTCCCCGCCCCACCCTCTATCAGCGCGACCCCGTCTCCCTACCTCCCCGAAACCTCGCCCCGCAAATAGCGCGCCCCCCGCGCCGTCAGCTTGAGATAAAAATCGGACGGCAGCCCCTCATACCCGAGAAAGCGCGAGGCCACTCCCACGGGCAAGTCGTTGCTGCATTTGAAAATCGCGGTCCCCTCATCGACCTCATCAAACATGGCCACATAGAGCATCTCCGCACCCGCCCCCCGCGCCGCGACAAATTGCGACCACATAAAATCTCCCTTCAGCCGCGGGATCTTGTCAAAGGCCTTCCCCTTCATGTTGTACCAACTAAACCCCGGAAAGGCCACCGGCATATAGTCCAAGCCGCGCGCCCGGCACCACGCCAGGTCCGGCTTCCAGACTTCCTCCCCATGCGCCGCCGCCTCCCCCGGCGTGCCATACCGCCCCACCGTCCAAGGACTCACCACATCCGCCAGCTGCAATACCTCGTGCAGCGCGGGGTCCGCCGCGCTGTCCTTTTCTAACTTCCTCCAGCCCGAAGGCACCCCGAGCATCACCGTGCAGCCATCTTTTTTCAAAAACTCAATTAAGCTCCGGCACTCCCCCAAGGTGTAGGCCCGGTCCTTCAGAAAGCCCACCCCCCAGACCACCACCACCGGCCGTCCCCGGTGCTTCAGATACGCCCGATCCTCCGTGACCTGCATTTGCCGACGCAGCGCCCGCCAGTCCTCCATCACCCCCTCCATGGCATGGGGTCCTAACCCACTCAAGTCATACATCACCGCATACGCCCGCCCATAGCGGTTCGCCCCCGCCCGGCAGTGATCCAGCACCACATTGTTGTGCCGCAAAGGCACCGCCTCCCGCAGCGGCCCCGCAAAGCGCTGCACAAATACCCCATCAATCCCGTAGTCCTGCATCCACTTGAAATGGCGCTCCACCGTCGCTCCCCGAAAAGCGCTGTACACCTCCGCCACCCGCCCGTCCGCATGGCGAAACCCAGTCGGAAATCGCTCGTCCGCTCCCAACTCCGCCACCTCCGGCCACAGGTCGATTTTGGCATTTCCGTCCTCTAGCCCTCCCGCCCCCTTGGTCCAATGGTGGAACCCGCGCCCCGCGCCATCTCCCTCCGCGTTGAACCATCCCTGGTATCCCGCCATCACCTTGCCCGTCAGCGTTCCCACATCCACTCCCGCAACGCTCTCTCCCACATAGGGCCGCAGGGTCTCCGCATTCACCGCCTCCAATTCCCCCGCCGTCGCCCCCCACAGCGAAGCCACCCCCAGTGCCCACCCCAACCACAGCAAATAACATTTTTTCATAACCATAAAAAGCATCGGCGCCCGCGCCGCCACCTCCAATAAGCGCCCCGCGCGCCCCCCTTTCCAAGCGAGTAAACCTTGCCCCCCCTTTCCCCTGGCCTCCACTCCCCCGCGGCCCGGCGGCAAACTCCGCTGGAAACCCCTGGCCCCCGCCATTACCTCAAGCTTAGCCCCTTCCCACCCCATGCCCTCCGCTATCCTCCTGATCCACTGCCCCGACCAACCCGGAATCGTGCGCGCGGTGGCTTCCTTCATCGCCGAACACGGCGGCAATATCCTCCACTTCGACCAACACGTCGATAGCCAGGAAGGCATCTTCTTCATGCGCGCCGAATGGGACCTGGCCCGCTTCGGCATCAGCCGCGCCGACCTCCCCGTCTTCATCCGCGCCCTCGCCGAGCCCCGCCACATGACCTGGAGCCTCCACTTCTCCGACCAGCGCCACCGCCTCGCCCTCTTCGTCAGCAAGGACGCCCATTGCCTCTACGACCTCCTCAGCCGCCACGAAGCCGGCGAACTCGACGCCGATATCCCCCTCATCATCGCCAACCACGAGGCCCTCCGCCCCGCCGCCGAGCGCTTCGGCATCCCCTTTCACCTCGTCCCCGTCACCCCCGAAAATAAGCCCCAAGCCGAAGCCCGCCAGCTCGCCCTCCTCGAAGAACACAGCATCGAAACCGTCGTCCTGGCCCGCTACATGCAAATCCTCTCCAACGACATCTGCGCCGCCTGGCCAAACCGCGTCATCAATATCCACCACAGCTTCCTCCCCGCTTTCCCCGGCGCCAAACCCTACCACAGCGCCCACCGCCGCGGCGTCAAAATCATCGGCGCCACTAGCCACTACGTCACCGCCGAACTCGACGAAGGCCCCATCATCGAACAAGACGTCATCCGCGTCACCCACAAGCAAACTGTACAAGACCTCGTCCGCCAGGGCCGCGACCTCGAAAAAGTCGTCCTCTCCCGCGCCGTCCGCTGGCACATCCAGCGCAAGGTCCTCGCCTACAACAATAAAACCGTCGTCTTCGCCTAACGCTACATCTATGGACGAAGCCCCCTCCATCACCCTCAACGGCGCGCCCCATCCCCTCTCCCCGGGCCAATCCGTCCGCGACCTCCTCCAGCACCTCGGCCTCGCCGACGTCCCCGTCCTCGTCGAGCGCAATGGCACCGCCCTCTTCCCCCGCGAATTCCCCACCACCCTCCTCGCCCCCGGAGACCAGGTGGAACTCATCCGCATCGTAGCCGGCGGCTAGGCGCTCTCCCCCCGGCCCCCCGCGCGGCGCGGCCCGAGCCCAAGGAGGCCGGGGGAATTCGCTAGGCGATAATCGGGGTCAAGACCTTGCCCTTGATATCAGTGAGGCGATAGTCCCGTCCCTGGAAACGATAGGTGAGCCGGAGGTGATCGACCCCGAGCAGCTGCAACATCGTGGCGTGGAGGTCGTGGACATCCACGGGATCCTGCACCGCCTGGTACCCCAGTTCGTCGGTCGCGCCATAGCTGATGCCCGGCTTGATGCCCCCGCCCGCCATCCACACGCTGAATCCCTTGTTGTGGTGGTCGCGCCCACTGCCCTGCGACATCGGAGTGCGCCCGAATTCGCCCCCCCAGATCACCAGGGTATCCTTGAGCATATCGCGCTGCTTGAGATCAGTGAGGAGGGCCATGCAGGCGCGGTCGATTTCTTCCGCCTTCAAGGTGACGCCCTGCTTGATGTCGCCGTGGTGGTCCCAGTCCTTGTGGTAGAGCTGGATGAAGCGCACGCCGCGCTCCGCGAGGCGGCGCGCCAGCAGACAGTTGTAGGCGAAGCTGCCGTCGCCCGGCTTGCAGCCGTACAAGTCCATCACCGAAGGCGGCTCCTTGGCGAGGTCCATCAATTCCGGCACGCTAGACTGCAACTTGAAAGCCATTTCATATTGGGCGATGCGGGTGGCGATTTCCGGGTCTCCGACGTCAGCGAGGTGCTGGCCGTTGAGGGCGTTGATGGCCCCGACCACGTCCTGTTGGCGGTCGTGGTTCACCCCTGGAGGAGCGTTGAGGTACATCACGGGGTCGCCCTTGCCGCGCAGGTGCACCCCTTGAAAACGACTCGGAATGAAGCCGCTAGCCCACTGGCGGGCCGCGATCGGCTGGTTCTGCCCGCCCCGCCCACTGGACGTCAGGACGACAAAGCCAGGAAGATTTTCCGCCTCGCTGCCCAGCCCATAAGTCGCCCAGGCTCCCATCGAAGGGCGCCCCGCAATCTGGGATCCGGTGTTCATGAACATGTGCGCCGGGTCGTGGTTGATGGCCTCGGAGTAGACCGAGCGCACGATGCACATCTCGTCCGCCATCGTCCCTAGCAAGGGCAGGAGCTCACTGAATTCCTGGCCGGACTTGCCGTACTTTTTGAAGCCGATTTGGGGGGCGAAACATTTGAGGGCCTGGCCCTGGAGCTGGGCGATCTGCTGGCCCTTGGTCATGCTTTCGGGCATCGGCTGGCCGTCCATGCGGGCCAGCACGGGCTTGGGATCAAAGGTTTCCAGGTGGGATGGGCCGCCCGCCATGCTCAAAAAGATGACGCGCTTGGCCCGCGCGGGCAGGTGGGTGCTGCTCAAGATGCCCGGCGAACCCGCGGCCGGGGCCGCCGCCGGGCCGCCCCAGAGGTGCGCGAGGGCGGCGGCGCCAAACCCATAGGTGGCCCGGGAAAGAAAGGCCCGGCGATGCAGGGGCGAATAGGCAGAGGAGGAGGATTTCATGGGACAGATCGGAGTTAGGACCGGGTGATGAATTCGTGGAGGTTGAGGGCCACGCGGGCCACGCTGGTCCAAGCGGCATGCTCGGCGGCGGCCGCCGGAGGAGCCGCTTGTCCGAGGCTTTGGGCCGCCGCGGGGTCGGCCAGATAGGCGGTGCGGTGGCCAGTGAGGAGGGTGAGCAAGGTCGCCGATTCCTCCGGCGTCGGGGGGCGCTGGAGGGATTCGCGCCACAGCCAGGCGATCCGCCCGGCATCGTCGCCGGGGCCCTCCGCCAGCACCCGGCCCGCGAGGGCCCCGGCGGCCTCGACGAAGCTGGGGTCGTTCAGCAGCACCAAGGCCTGCTGTGGAATATTAGAGCGGACGCGCTCCGCGGTGCATTCCTCGCGCGAGGGCGCATCGAAGGCCAGCATCGCCGGGTGCAGGAACATGCGCTGCCACCAGGTGTAGAGCCCGCGGCGGTATTGGCTTGCCCCCGTGGAGGGCAGCCAGTTGCGCGCGGGGAAGTTGAGATTCTCCCAGTAGCCCTCGGGCTGGTAGGGCTTGGTGCTGACGCCGCCGATCTGCGGCACCAAGAGGCGGGCCGTGGTCAGGGCGTAGTCGCGCACAAATTCCGCATCCAAGCGGAAGCGACTCTGCCGCGTCAGCTCCCGGTTTTCCGGGTCCCGCGTCAACATCTCGGGGCTGGCGGTGGACACCTGCCGGTAGGTGCGGCTCGTCACCATGGAGCGCACCGCGCCCTTCACGTTCCATTGCCCATCGCGCAATTCGCAGGCCAGCCAATCCAGCAATTCCAGGTTAGGCGGCATCTCCCCTTGGAGGCCGAAGTCTTCCAGGGTTTTGCTCAGACCAATCCCAAAGAACAACTTCCACAGCCGGTTGGCTAGGACGCGGGCCGTCAGGGGATTTTCCGCAGCCACCAGCCAGCGGGCTAAATCCAACCGGTTCGGCTCCCGCCCATCGATCTTCGGCGACGGCAAATAGGAGGGCAGCGCCGCCTTGACCACCGGTCCCGTTTCATTGAGAAAATCCCCGCGCGGGAGCAGCCGGACCACTCGCTTGTTAGGGGTGCTTTTAGTGGTTAAGCAGCGCACCGTGCGGTCCTCGATTTCTTTGATCTGGGCGCTCGCCTGGGCCAATTGCTGGCGGGTTTCGGCCCACTCCGGGGCCAAGGAGCGGTAGTGCCGCACCAGGGATTTTTGTTCCTCGGCGCTGCGCTGGTCGATCGGCTTGACGAGCAGGGCTGCCAGGGGCGGCGGCAGCGCCGCAGCCGGAGCGGCGGCCGCTTGCGCCATCGCCGCGGTCGTCGCGGAACAGCGGAACTGCCCCAGCGTGTGGTGCCCTCGACCGTGTGCCTGCTGAATTTCCACCACCAAGCGAGTGTCCGCCACCGCCGCCACGGGAGCCCCCAATTCCAGCCACAGCGACTGCGCCTGCCCGGTCTGGGGAAGCACCGCCCAGCCAAATTCCGCCCCGCGGGCATCGCCGTCGATGGTGCTGGCGGCGGACCACTTCTTGTCCGGATGATCGGCCCCCGCGACCTCTTGCTCAAAACTGGCGGTGGCCTTGGCAAAGCTCAATTCCTGGGCCACGCTTCCGTCCGGGCGAATCAGGCGGGCTTTGACCTCCGTGACCACAAAATTGCCATTGCTCGCCCGCCCCGCGCCGCCCGTCGGCAAACTCTCCTGCGGCAGTGCTTCCAGGCGCAGACCGGTCATGGCCGCCGGGTAGCTATCCGCAGTCAGGGTGTAGACGGTTTTGTCAGGATCCGCACCTTTGGCGAGGTAGACGCCCTTGCCGCGGTCCTCCAATGCGGGGCCGTCCGCGGCCTGGCGCTGGCCGAACATGAGCGGGGTCCAAACCGGGTTCAAGGCCGCCTGCAGTTGGCCATTTTCCCAGCGAAGGTAGGCCAGTTGCGACTCCGCAGTCTCCGCCTCCAGGCTCCCCTGCAGGCGGTCGCGCTGAGCGGTGGCCGCTTCGTAGACCTGCTGCTGGCCCGGGGCAAACACCATCATGCCGGGCTCCGGAGCGGCGATAATCCCCTCGTCGATGTCGGCGAAAAAGGCCCCCATCGAGTAGAAATCGCTCGCGAGCATGGGGTCGAACTTGTGGTCGTGGCACTGCGAGCACATCCAGGTTTGGGCCAGCCACACCGTGCCCACCGCGCGGACCCGGTCCTGAAGGTAGCGGGCCTCGTAGTCCTTGGCCTGGGCTCCGCCCTCGTCGGTTGTTAGGAGAAGCTTATTGAAACACGAGGCCACTTTTTGTTCCTGGGTGGCGTTGGGCAGCAAGTCGCCCGCGAGGTGTTCAATGGTGAACTGGTCGAACGGCTGATTCTGGTTGAAAGCTCCGATGACGTGGTCGCGGAAGGGGGAAACATTGCGCTCCTTGTCCGAGTGGTAGCCCGCGCTGTCCGCATAGCGCACCAGGTCTAACCACCACACGGCCATCCGCTCGCCATAGGGACTAGCCGCCAGCAGGCGGTCGACCAATTTTTCATAGGCGTCCGGCGAGGCATCGGCCACAAAGGCCTCGACCTCCGCCGCAGGGGCGGGCAAGCCGTGCAAGTCGGCGTAGAGGCGGCGCGCCAGGGTGCGGCGGTCGGCCTCGGCAGAAAACCCCAAGCCCAAGGAGTGCTGGCGCTGCCCTACCAGGAAATCGATCGGGTGCCCGGCGTCCGCAGGGAGGGTGGGTTTGACTGGGGCCAGGTAGGCCCAGTGCCCTTCGTAGACGGCGCCTTCCTCGATCCAGCGCTGAAAGAGCTGCTTTTGCTCCTCGCTCAGGCTTTTGTGGGTGCTCGGGGGCGGCATCAATTCATCGGGATCCGCATTGGAGAGGCGCGCGATCAATTCGCTTTGGCCCGGGTCGCCGGGGACGATCGCCCGCGCCCCAGACTTGGCGGGCAGCAGCGCGCTATCCCGCAGATCCAGCCGCAGCCCGGATTTCCGCTTGGAGGCGTCCGGCCCGTGGCAGGCAAAACATTGGTCCGAGAGCAGCGGCCGGATCTGGCGATTGTAAGATACTTTCTCCAGCGCCGCACACGGCCCAGCCGCCAGCAAGAGGAAGGTCAAAATCGGGGCAAGGCGAGAAATCATGCCCCATTGCTACAGTAAATGCCTGCCGAGGCAACCTGCAAAGGTGGACCCGCCCCAACTGCGGCCCCAACCGCGGCCCTCAGTGCCGCACAAATCCCGCCAACACTAGGCCCCAAAGCAGCGCCAAGAGGAGCGCCAACCCGGCCACCCAGTACTTCCAGGGCAAGTGGTGGGGCTTAAACCTGCTGGCCCGGCCAAATTCCCGCCGCCGCCACGCCTCGTAGTCGAAATCCTCCTCGCTCTCGGGCAACTCCGCGCCCTCTTCCTCCTCGTCCTCCGCTTCTTCCGGGGCCTCGGCAGCCTTCGCGGCCGCTCGGCCGCCGCACTGGCGGCACGGCGCGGAGCCCACCTTGATGGCCGCGCCGCAGCTGGGACAGGCGTACCAGTCCGCCTCGCGCGGGGAGTTCAGATAGCGGCTCATGGGACTCAGACACTATAGCATTAGGGCGCCAGCGCTGTCCAGGGAATCGAAAGCGGGGACTTTACTTTCCGGGGTCCAACCGCTTAATTCCCAGCCCCGCCACGGCCGCGGTTTTTTCAACCCTCGCCCCCGCCCCATGTTCCCTTCCTCCCCTCTCCCGTCCGCCCTGCTCGCCGGACTCGCCGCGGTCCTCCTGCCCTGGGCGGCCTTCGCCCAGGACGAACCCGCCGGCGAAAAAACCTCCTCGCTGGGCAAACAATACGAGAGCATCGTCAACGTCGAGTGTTCCGCCCTGCGCGTCGACTACCGCACTCCCTGGAACGCCGCCACCCCCTCCGGCGGCACCGGCACCGCCTTCCTCATCGGGCCCAATCTCTTCCTCACCAATGCCCACGTCATCAGCGACGCCAGCCGCATCGTGATCAAAAAAGTGGGCGCCTCCACGCCCCACCGCGCCCGCGTCAAATTCGTGGCTCACGACTGCGATCTCGCCTTGCTAGAGCTCGACCCACCCTCCCCGGCCTTTCTCCAGGCGGTTCCCCTCAGCATCAGCACCGAGATTCCCAAGCTCGATACCACCGTCAAGGTGGTTGGCTACCCGATTGGCGGGGAGCGCATTTCCGTGACCCGCGGGGTGGTCAGCCGAGTAGACTACCAAGAATTCACCCACAGCGGCGTAGACCAGCACCTCGCCATCCAAATTGATGCGGCAATCAACCCGGGCAACTCCGGCGGCCCGGTGCTCCAGGGAAACACCGTCGTCGGAGTCGCCTTTCAAGGCTACACCGGCGACGTCGCCCAAAACACCGGCTACATGATCCCGACCCCGGTCATCCGCCGCTTCCTCAAGGACGTGGCCGACGGAAGCTACGACCACTACGGCGAACTCGCCATTCAACACTATCCGCTGCTCAATCCCGCCCAGCGCAAGGCCCTGCAGCTCCCCGACAACGACCGCGGCGTCATGATCACCGCCGTCGACAGCACGGGCACCTGCGGCGGCGCCCTCAAGGTGGGCGACGTCCTCCTCGCCCTCGACGGCTACCCCATCGACAGCACCGGCTCCATCGACATCGACGGCGAACAGACCGAAATGGCCGAAGTGGTAGAGCGCAAATTTGTCGGCGATTCCCTCAAGCTTAAAATCTGGCGGGACCGCCAGGAGCAGGAGTTCGAGGTCAAATTGAAGGTCTTTCCCGCCTACCTCATGCAGGCCCACCAGTACGAAAAACAGCCCGAGTACTTGGTGCACGCGGGTTTGGTATTCCAGCCCCTCAGCCACGAGTTGATGACCGCCTTTAGCCTGACAAACCTGCGCACCCGCTATTACTACGAATACTACGCCCAAGACGAGCTCTACAAGGACCTCCCAGAGGTCGTCGTCCTCACCAGCATCCTGCCCGACGCCATCAATACCTGGGTGCGGGACTACGTCGGCCAGGTGGTGGAATCCATCAACGGCGTCAAAATCAAGTCCCTCCGGGAGGCCGCCGAGGCCCTCGCCAAGGCCCCCGATGGCACCCACATGGTGATTCAATTCGCCGGCGAGGGGCGCCCCGTGGCCCTGGAAAAAGCGCTCATCGCGCCCGCCCACGAGCGCATCCTCCGCAAATACGGCGTGGCCTCCGACCGCTACCTCGCCCCCTGAAGCGCCCCACCCCCTCACCCCTTTTCTTTTTCCCATGAAATTCCGCCTGCTGTCCGCCGCCCTGCTGCTGGTTTTCGCGCTCCCTTCTCAGGGAACCGCCGCCCCCTCCCCAGAGACCTCCATTTTGCGCGTCAACATCACCAGCCAAGGTTTCAACTTCGCCCTGCCCTGGCAAAAACAGCGCCCCAGCACCCGCCGCGGCCTCGGCGCCCTGCTCCCCGGAAACCGCGTCCTCGTCACCGCCGAACTTGCCCAAGACGCCAACTACATCGAGCTCGAACAGGCCGCCTCCGGCAAGCGCATCACCGCAAAAGTCGAAGCCGTCGACTACGAAATCAATCTCGCTACCATCGTCCCAGATGAAGATCCCGGCTCCTTTTTCCAAGGCATGGAGCCCCTCGAACTCGATACCGCCCTCAAACCCAAGGCCGCCTTGGACGTCTGGCAATTTGAAACCAACGGCACCCCCGTCAGCTCTAGCGTCGAATTCAACCGCGTCGACCTCGGGCCCTACTTTCTCGAAGACCAGTTCTTCCTCGTCTTCCAAGCTAACGGCGCTGTCCAATACCGCAGCGGCACCTTCACTCTGCCCGTGATTCACCAAGGCAAACTCGCAGGAATGTTAGTGCGCTACAATTCCCGCGATCAGGTCTCCGACATCCTCCCCGCCACCATGGTGGACCGCTTCCTCAAGGACGTGGCGACTCCGCCCTACGAGGGGCTCCCTAGCTTTGGACTGCGCATGTCTCCTAGCTTAGACCCCCAGCTGCGCAGCTTTTTGAAACTGGACGCCGAAAACGGGGGCGTCCTCGTCACCGATGTCACTCCCGGCTTCTCCGCCGCGGTGGCCGGAGTCCAGCAAGGCGACGTCATCCTGGAAATGAACGGCCACAAAATCGACGCCCGCGGGTCCTATGAGGACCCCGACTACGGCTTGCTCGGCAGCGGCCACCTCGCCCGCGGCAAGGCCCTCGCGGGGGACACCCTGAAGTTGCTCCTCCTGCGCCAGGGCCAGCGCCTCGAACTCAACGTGACCCTGCTGCGCAAGCAGCCCCAGGATTACCTGGTCGACCCCTACGTCTTCGACCGCCAGCCGCGCTACCTCATTCTCGGCGGGGTGCTCTTTCAAGAACTCACCCTTCCCTTCCTCCAACTCGCCGGAAAAGAATGGCGCGACCGCGCCGCCTTCCGCCTGGTCTACGCCCAAGCCAACCAAGACGAATACCTCAAAGCCGGCCGCAAAAAGCTCGTCTTCATCAGCGGAGTCCTCCCCGCCCCCTGCACCCTTGGCTACGAGCGCCTCGCCGGCTTGATCGTCAATCGCGTCAACGGCCAGGAAATCGCCGACCTGGCCGCCCTCGCCGAGGCCGTCAAAGTACCCCTCAACGGCATCCACCGCATCGACGTCGTCGACGGCCCCCGCACCATCTACCTCGACGAAGCCCAAGCCAAACAGGACAACGCCGAATTTCTCCCCAGCCGCTACCGGATCACCGCGATGGAAAACTTGAAGTAAGGCGCCGCCCTTTCAAGCCGGGGGCGCTTCCCGCCCTAGCCAGGCGATGGCCTCCGCGCGAGTGCGCAGGGTGCCGTCCAGTTGTTGGTCTTGCACGGCTCTGAGGAGGCGGCCGATCTCCGGGCCCCGGGGATAGCCGAGGCCCATCAGGTCGTAGCCCGTGAGGAGCGGCGGCGGAATCACCGGCTCATCGGCGAATTCCGCCTTTTTCGCGAGCAGGAAATGGTAGTTGTCCAGCATGCCGTGGCAGCCCAAGCAGTCGACCCGGTGCAGCGCCATCTGGTCGTCAAAGGTGGCGTCAGCCATCCAGCGCTTCAACTTCGCCGGACGCATCTCCTGCACGTGCATGAATTTCATGTGCAGCCGCACCGCCTCGACCGCGGCGTCGATCACTTCGTTAGAAAACTTGAGGCGCCGCAAAATGTTGCCCGCCATGGCCGCACCCAGCTCGTCGTGGCCATTGAAGCGGATGCGGCCCGTCTCGTCGACGGTGCGGGTGCCGGGCTTGGCAATGTCGTGGAGCAGGACGCTGAGCAACAAGGGGGTGCTAACTACTTCCGGAAGCAGGCTCAGCATCAGGCGAGTGTGGACCCAGACGTCGCCTTCGGGATGGAATTCGGGGGGCTGGCTGCAGCCCTTGAGGGCCTCCATTTCCGGCAGGATGACCCGGAGGAGACCGGACTCGTCTAGCAAATCCAAGCCGCGCACCCGATTGGGGTGCAACATGATTTTGAGAAACTCGTCGCGGCTGCGCTCAATGCTAATTTTCGCTAGGCGGGGGGCCTCAGCTTTGACTGCGGCCCAGGTGGCGGGTTCGATTTCCCAGCCCAGGGTGGCGGCGAAGCGGACCGCCCGCAAGAGGCGCAGGTGGTCTTCGCGGAAGCGGGCCGCGGGGTCGCCGATGGCCCGCACGAGGTGCGCCGCGAGGTCGGCGCGGCCGCCCACAAAATCGATCACCAGATCCGCCGCGGGGTCGTAAAAGAGGCCGTTGACCGTGAAGTCGCGGCGCTGGGCATCCTCCTGCGGCGTGGCATAACTGACGGCCTCGGGATGGCGCCCGTCCTGGTAGCTGCCGTCAGTGCGAAACGTGGCCACTTCGATGTGCTCGGGGCCGCTGCGCACCACCACCACCCCAAAGTGGGCCCCGACCGCCTGACTTTTCGGAAAGAGACGCTGCACCTCTTCCGGCGTGGCGTCGGTGGCAATGTCGTAGTCGTGGGGATCGGCGCCGCGCAGGGCGTCGCGGACGCAGCCGCCCGCGAAGTAGGCGATGAAGCCGGCTTGGCGCAGTCGCTGCGCGATTTCCGCGGCCCGTTGTTTGCTCTCGCTCATGGGACCAAGAAAGCGGGAGGCGCCGGGCCGCGCAAGGGGCCCGGCGAGGCCAAACTACATCCGAGCAGGAGTGGTACGCGGGACTTCGCGGGAGGGGATGTACTTGGGGCTGTAGCGCTCCCCGGGCAGGAAGAGGAAGCCTGGGGTGCGGTTGCTGATCTGATAGCTTGTGGCCGCGAAGGAGGGCAACTCCATGTCGGCATTGGGGTCGTAGACGGTGCGGCCCGTCAGGGCTCCCGTGAGGCGGTACTCGTAGTTGTGGTCAAAACCGTGGGCCAGCCCCGCGTCGCTGGGCATTTCCGGCAGGCGGTCGGGGGTTTTCAGCCGGGACTCGTCCATCACCACCAATTGAGCTTCCTCCCACAACTGCCCGGGGCGCCGCACGTACCCCCAAAAGCGCACCTTGTCGACAAAGTACCGGCGGCCGATCCAGTAGTCCCCCCGGACCTCGGCGCGCAGGGCCGCGTGGCGGGCTTCCACCAGCGGTCCCCCCGCGGTAGTCGTACAGGAGGACAGCAGCGGAAACAGGGCGAGCAGGAGCAGAAGGGCGCGGGACATGGCGGTGATTTTAGATGGTCTCAAAGAGAAACGCCAGCGGCAGGCGAATTTTTGCCGCGGCCCCGCCGCAGGGCTTTCCCATGGCTCAGTCCTGCACCGCCGGGGGGGCCGCGGGCGCCGCGGCCCCGGGGCCTTCTTGGGCGATTTGTTGGTGGATCGACTTCGCCGCATTGGCGCCCTGGCGCATCGCCCCGTGCATGTTGGGATAGCAGAAGGCCCCTTGGCGCCCCGCGGTACGCAAGTTCGGAAGGGCATCCAAGGTAGCCTTGAGGGCTTGAAAATGGGGCTCAAAGCCCAGCTTGAAAATCGGATAGCCGTGCACCGCCTGCAGGATGTGCCACTCTTTGATTTGCGACCGGGTGCAGACGTTTTCGATTTCGAGGTCCCGCATGATCTGCTCTTTGACCTCGTCCGTGGCCCGCCACTTCTCGTCGCCCATCTCGCAAGTCGTTTCGACAATCAGGACGCTGTGGTCCGGGGGATTGACGATCAGCCCAGCATTTTTCGGCTCCCCCACGCGGTGGAAGATGCGCTCGCGGTAATATATGTAGAGTCCGTCGATGCACTTTGGTTTGTCGACGAGGAGTCCGTGGATCGTGATCGGCTTAAACTTGAGGTACTCGCAGGAAGCGAGGATATCCGGCGGCGGCGGCGGGCTCAGCTGGCGCACCAGGAGGGGCAAGGGAATGGTGTTGATGCAGTAGTCGCAGAGGTGCCGCGTCAGGGCGCCGGTGGCGGTGTCGCGCGCCGTCACCGCGGTGACGCGGCCCTCCACCGTTTCCACCTGGTCGACTTCCTGGCGGTACAGAATGGTGGCTCCGAGGGTCTCGGCAAAGGCCGCCAGGCGGCGCGTTAGGGTTTCCGCGCCGGTCGCCGAGTAGTGCAGGGTCTCGTCCGAGAGGGCGCTGTCCACCGCGTGGACCCGGTTGTCCTTGATGCCGACTTTGGAGAGGATTTTTTTGAGCACGTCCACCGCGGTGAGGCGGGGCATCTTGGTCGTGATGAATTTGGCGTCCAGTTCCGTGGTCGGAAAGCCCCAGTAGCGCTGGGTGAAGTCCTGGAAGAAAAACTCATAGAGCTGGCGGCCGTAGAGTTGGATTAAGGCGTCCTCCGCGTTGATGGGAGTTTTGGGAAACAACTTGAACCACAGCTGGGTCCCGAAAAGGCTGGCGACGCAGCGGGCCAAGGTCAGCGGCGGGATCCCCTTGATCATGTCCCCAAACTGCAGCGGATAGCGGTAAAACGACCCCGCCCAGCGGATTTTGGAGTCGAGTTGCACCGCGAGGCGCTCTTCGCCCATGATGTGGTCCCGGATGTCGTGGAAGATTTCCTGGTCGAACTCGTGCAGCATGTGCACCCCGAGGTCGTACCAATTGTTGCAGCGCTGAAAGCTCGTGGCCAGGCCTCCGGGGTGGCCTTCCTTTTCCAACAAGGTAACTTGGTGCCCCTGAGCCGCGAGGGTCCGGGCGGCATAGAGGCCAGTGGGTCCGCCGCCGAGGATGAGAACGCGGGCTGAGGGGACGGGGTGGGGCGCGGGCATGGCGAAGGGAAACTGGCTGAGGGCCAAGAGGGGGTCGAGGATTGCGGGGCGGAGCGCGAGGAGCAAATGAAATTCCGCTCAGGCTAGCGCCGGAGCCGAACCGAACTACAGGGCAAGTAGCCCCACATTTCAAGCCCTAGCTGCGGCCGCCCCGCCGCCCTCAGGATACAAAGAGCTCGCTGTAGTATTGCAGGGCCACATCGCGGCAGCGATCCCGAATCTTGGCCGTCTCTCCTAATAGCAATACATCCTGCACCAGCCGGGCGCAGCGCTCCGCGGGCAGCTTGCGGATGGCATACTTCACCATCGGCAACTGCGGGGTGCTCATGCTCAACTCGTGGAACCCGAGGCCCACCAGCAGGGGCGTCAACTGAATGTCCCCCGCCATTTCACCGCAAACCCCAGTCCAGATGCCCGCGCGGCGCGCCGCATCGCTGATGTGCACCAACAACTTGAGGATCCCCGGGTGACAGGGTTGATAGAGGTCCGCGACCATGTCGTTGCCGCGGTCCACCGCTAGAGCGTACTGAATAAGATCGTTCGTCCCAATGCTAAAAAAGTCCACTTCCCGGGCCAAGCTGTCGGCCATGAGGGCCGCGCTGGGGACTTCGATCATGGCTCCCGTCTCCATGGTTTCGTCAAAGGGGATGCCCTCAGCGCGCAGTTCCTCGCGGCATTCCTGGAGGGTGGCGCGGGCCTCGCGGAGTTCCTCCAGGCCGGAGATCATGGGAAACATGACCCGGACTTTGCCCGCAGCACTGGCGCGGAGGATGGCGCGCAGCTGGGTCTTGAAAAGCTGGCGACGCTTCAGCGAGACCCGGATGCCCCGCCAGCCCAAAAAGGGATTGGCCTCGGTCAGGCTGCCGTGGATGGAGTGCAGCTTGTCGCCCCCGACATCCAGGGTGCGAATGATAGCGCCCTCCGACCCCGCGGCGCGGGCGATGCGGGTGTAGTTTGCCGCCTGCTCGTCCTCGCTGGGGAGGCTAGGGCGATTTAGAAAAAGAAACTCCGTGCGGTAGAGGCCCACGCCCTCCGCGCCCCAGGCCTTGACCTCGGCCATTTCGCTCTCAAACTCGATGTTGGCGGCCAGGATGATGCGGCGCCCATCGCAGGTCTCCGCGGGGAGCTCCACCATTTCCCGGAGGTGCCTTTCCAGGGCGGCCTTCTTGCGCCGCGTCACCGCATAGTTAGCGAGGGTCTCCGCGCTGGGGTTGATGATGAGGAGGCCCTGGTAGCCGTCGAGGAGCGCATCTTGCCCGGTGTGAAAGCGCGCCGTGATGTCCGGCAACCCCACCACCGCGGGGATCCCCATGGACCGCGCCATAATGGTGCTGTGACTGGTGTGGCTGCCTCCCTCCGTGGCAAATCCCAAAACCGTTCCCCGATCCAGCACCGCGGTATCGCTAGGAGTGAGCTCGGTGCAGAGAAGCACGTGCGCTTCCCCTGGAATCTGCTCCGGCTGCGTCCCGCGCAAATTGCGCACCACCCGGCGGGCGACGTCCTCAATGTCCACCGTGCGCTCCCGCAGGTATTCGTCGCCAATCCGCCTCAGGGTTTCCACATAGCGGCTCATCACCCCATAAAAAGCCCCCTCCGCCTTTTGCGGCGGATGCTCCAGCCGCGCAAAAACCTCGTCCAGCACCGACCGGTCTTCTAACATGAGAAGGTGGGCGTCAAAAATGTCGGCGTCCTTCGTGCCGACCTCGAGGGCGATGCGGTCCCGCATCACCTCCAGTTGCTGCCGGGTGGTGTCCAGGGCCTGGCGGAGACGCTCCCGCTCGCCCGCGACCCCTTCGGGAGAAATTTCTTCCGCTTCAGGAACTTCAAACACGGCGGTGGAGATATGCACCGGCCCCCGGGCGATGCCCGGAGACACGCCGATCCCCACGAGGATCATTTCCTCGCTGGGATGGACGGGTTTTAGCAACATAGCAGAGCGGACATTGGCGATTTGGCGGCCCGATGCAAGAGCGCGCCCCCAAGGTCCGGACCTGGGGAAACTGATTACGCCAGGGGCAGTCCTCACTTGCATCGCCGAGCGCTATTTCTAAAACTGCCCACCCCGCGACCCCGCCCCATCCCCCAACTCGCCTTCTGCCATGCTCGCCCTCCGCCCCGCCGCATCCTGCCTCTACGACTGCGTTTCCCTCGGGGAAATCATGCTCCGGTTGGATCCCGGCGAGGGAAGAGTGCGCTCCGCCCGGGAATTCAAGGTCTGGGAGGGCGGCGGCGAATACAACGTGGCCCGCGGCTTGCGCAAGTGCTTCGGCCTCCGCACCGCCGTGGTCACCGCTTTCGCCGACAATGACGTGGGCCGCCTCGTCGAAGATTGCATCATGCAGGGCGGCGTCGACGTCAGCTGGATCAAGTGGGTGCCATACGACGGAATCGGGCGCCGCGTCCGCGTCGGACTCAATTTCACCGAGCGCGGCTTCGGCATCCGGGGCGCCAAGGGCATTCCCGACCGCGGCCACACTGCCGCGAGCCAACTGCAGCCTGGCGACATCGATTGGGAACACCTCTTCGGCCGCCAGGGGGTCCGCTGGTTTCACACCGGCGGCATTTTCGCCGCCCTCAGCGACACCACCCCAGAGGTCGTCATCGAAGCCGTGGAGTGCGCCCGCAAGCACGGCACCATCGTCAGCTACGACCTCAACTACCGCCCCAGCCTCTGGCAGAGCATCGGCGGCAAGGCCCGCGCCCAAGCGGTGAACCGCCGCATCGCTCGCAGCGTCGACGTCATGATCGGCAACGAGGAAGACTTCACCGCCAGCCTCGGCATGGAGGTCGAGGGCGTCGATGAACACATCAGCCACATCGAGCTGGACAGCTTCAAGGCCATGATCCAGCGCGCCGTCACCGAATTCCCTAACTTCAAGGTGGCCGCCACCACCCTGCGCACCGTGCAGAGCGCCACCCTCAACGACTGGGGCGCGATTTGCTGGCACGACGGCCAATTTCACAGCGCCCCAGACCGCCCGCGCCTGGAAATCTTGGATCGGGTGGGCGGCGGCGACAGCTTTGCGAGCGGCTTGGTCTACGGCTTTTTAGAGTTCAACGACGCCGCCAAAGCAGTTTGCTATGGCGCCGCCCACGGCGCCCTAGCCATGACCACCCCAGGCGACACCAGCATGGCGACTCTCGCCGAGGTCGCCAAGGAAGTGGCCGGAGGCAGCAAGCGGGTGGAGCGCTGAAGCCCGGGCCGCCCCGCAAAGTATCGGCTTGCCGCGGCCGCCGCCGCGGCCACTGTGGGCCACTTTTATCCTCAACCTATGGGCCCTGCTGAATCAAAACCGCCGCACCGCCTGGTGATTGCCTGCGGGGGAACCGGGGGCCATTTGTTTCCCGGCATCGCGGTGGCCCAAGAGGCCCAGCGGCGCGGCTGGGCGACCCTGTTGTTGATCTCCGAAAAACAAATCGACGCCCTAGCCGTGCAGGGACACGCCGATTTGCGCTTCGAAAAAGTGCCCGCGGTGGCCATGCCCAAGCTCCTCTCCCTAGCCATGGGGCGCTTTTTGTGGCGCATTTGGCGCACCCGGCGGCACTGCCAAAAACTGCTCCAGGATTTCCAAGCCGACGCCGTGCTCGGGATGGGCGGCTTCACCTCCCTCCCGCCGGTGTGGGCCGGGCGGGCCCTCGGCCTGCGCACCTTTGTCCATGAATCCAATGCCGTGCCCGGCAAGGCCAATCGCCTAACCGCCCGCTTTTGCCACGGCGTGTTGCTCGGCCTAGAGGCCTGCGCGCACTTTTTTCCCGCGGGCCGCACTTTGGTGACCGGGACTCCGCTGCGCCGCGCCCTCGCCACCCGCCCGGAGCGCGGGGCCGCGCGGCGCTTCTTTGGCCTCGCCGAAGAAAAGCAAACCGTCCTCGTGATGGGAGGCAGCCAGGGCGCCCGCGGCGTCAACCGGGCCGTGGTCGAGGCCCTGCCCAAGCTGGCCGCCCTGGGCGCCCAAGTGATCCACCTGAGCGGGCCCTCGGAATGCGACGCCCTCCGCGCCGCCTACGCCCAGTCCGCGGTGCCAGCCGCCGTGCTTCCCTTTTGTCAGGAGATGGGCTTGGCCTACGCCGCGGCCGATGTGGCGGTGTCCCGCAGCGGGGCCTCCAGCTTAACTGAACTGGCGGCCTTCGCCCTGCCGGTGATTCTGGTGCCCTATCCCACCGCCGCCGACGACCACCAGCGGCGCAATGCCGAGGTCTTCACCCGCGCGGGCGCCGCCCTAGCGGTGGAGGAAGCCGACCTCCGCGACGGGTTGCTCGGCGATATCCTGACAAACCTACTGGAAGACGAACCCGCCCGCCAGCGCCTCGGCGCCGCCCTCCAGGGCCTCGCCCCAGGCAATGCCGCGGCCCAGGTCTGCGACGCCATCGCCCACTGGAACCCGCGCCCCCATTCCTGAAGCCCGCCCCCCAGCCAAACTTTCAGCTGTCCCCGCCAGGCTTCTGCGCCATAGAGGCCCATGTCCCTTTTTGATACCCCCGAAGACAACTACGCCCTGCGCACCCGGGCCGCCGGGCCGCCCGGAGAGTTGCCTTTAACTGATCGCATGCTGCGCGAGTGGCCCAGCGGGCACCTCTTTGGACTCTCCCAAAATGCCGGGATGGGCTGGAAAGCCGCCGAATTGGGCCGCCCCCAGTGGCTCATTTTAAGCACCCAAGGCGGAATGCGCGACGAGGCCGGGCAACCCGTGGCCCTCGGCTATCACACCGGCCATTGGGAAATCGCCCAGCAGGTGCGCGCCGCCGCCGAAGAACTGCGCCGCCTCGGCGGCATGCCCTTTGCCGCCTTTGTCTCCGATCCCTGCGACGGGCGGACCCAGGGAACTACCGGCATGTTCGACAGCTTGCCCTATCGAAATGATGCCGCCCAAGTATTCCGCCGCCTCATCCGCAGCCTGCCGCAGCGCCGCGGGGTGCTCGGGGTCGCCACCTGCGACAAGGGCCTGCCCGCCATGATGATGGCCCTAGCAGCCATGACCGACCTGCCCGTGATGCTGGTGCCCGGGGGCGTCACTTTGCCCCCAGAAACCGGAGAAGACGCCGGAGCCGTGCAAACCCTCGGAGCCCGCTACGCCCACGGCATGGTCAGCCTGCAGGAGGCCGCCGAGGCCGGTTGCCGGGCCTGCGCCTCGCCCGGTGGCGGCTGCCAATTTATGGGCACCGCCGCTACCAGCCAAGTCGTCGGAGAAGCCCTCGGCTTGAGCCTCCCCCACAGCGCCCTAGCTCCCAGCGGTGAGGCCGTGTGGCTAGAACTGGCCCGCCGCTCGGCCCGCGCCCTGGTCGCCCTCGGCGAGGCCGGACTGCGCAGCCGTGACATTCTAACCGACGCTGCGCTGCGCAATGCCATGACGGTGCACGCCGCCTTCGGCGGCTCCACCAATCTCCTCCTCCACATCCCCGCCATCGCTCACGCCGCAGGCCTCCGGCGCCCCGAAGTGGCCGACTGGGCCGCCGTCAACCGGGCCACTCCCCGCCTCGTCAGCGTGCTCCCCAACGGCCCCGTGCACCACCCCACCGTGCGGGTCTACCTCGCCGGCGGAGTCCCCGAAGTCATGCTCTCCCTCCGCGACCTCGGCTTGCTCGACCTTTCTGTTTTAACCGTTAGCGGGCAGCGGCTCGAGGCGGTCCTGCGCGCCTGGGAAGGCGGGGAGCGGCGGCGCCGCTTCCGCGACTTGCTCTTTGCCAAAGACGGCATCGATCCCAACGCCGTGATCCTCAGCCCCGCCGCCGCCGCCGCCGCGGGCATGGCGAGCACAGTAACTTTCCTAACAGGAAACGTCTGCCCCGAGGGGGCCATCATCAAGAGCGCCGCGATCGATCCCCAAGTGGTGGACGCCGATGGAGTCTACCGCCTCGAAGGGCCGGTGCGCTTTTTCACCAGCGAAAAGCAGGCCATGGCCGCCCTCAAGGAAGGCTCCATCCAAGCCGGCCAGGTGATGGTCCTAGCCGGCTGCGGCCCCCTCGGCACTGGGATGGAGGAAACCTATCAATTGACTTCAGCCCTGAAATTCCTCCCCTTCGGCAAGGAGGTCGCCCTCATCACCGACGCCCGCTTTTCCGGCGTCAGCACTGGCGCCTGCATCGGCCACGTGGGGCCAGAGGCCCTCGCGGGCGGCCCCCTCGGCAAGCTCCAAGAGGGAGACCGCCTGCGCCTAACTATCGATCTCAGGCGGCTCTCCGGGACGGTCCATTTCGTGGGATCCGCCACCGCGCCGCTCTCGCCCGAGGAGGGGGCGCGGCGGCTCGCGCAGCGGCCTAGCCAAAGCTCGCTGGCCCCACACCCAGACCTGCCAGACGACACCAAGCTCTGGGCCGCCCTTCAACAAGCCAGCGGCGGAACTTGGGGCGGCTGCGTTTTCGATGCCCCCTCGATCGTGGCCCAACTGGCCCGGGGCGCCGCCCCGCCCTCCCCAACCACAAGTTAAGAGGGCGGCAGCCGCAGGCAGCGCCGCGTGACCTCGCGGCTGAAGGTGGTGTCCGCGCCGCGCCCCGAGGTCCCGGAGTCGGCGCGCTGGCTGAGTTTCATCGTCGTCTTCAAGGTCTCTTTTAAAAGGGGCAGCGCCGGGTCGAGGGGAAACCATCGGACCGCCGTGGAGTTCACTTCGCTGTCTTTTAAAGGGCGCTCCGGAGGGGCGTTGCGGAAGGCCTTCGGAACGATGTGATAGACGGTGGTCGTGGCCAGCGCCGCGATCCCCGCTTCCTCGGCCGGGCCGTCTAAACAAATCTCCCCCGTGGAAGCCGCGGCGTCGATGATGAAAGCACTGGTCGCGGCGATGGCGATGGCGAGGCGCTCGGGATCTGCCCTCCAGCGCTCCCCGGGCTGGCGCGCTCGATGGTTGAGAAAAACCTCGTCCTCCGACGGCTCATGGGCCGAGGGCAACTTGGCGCCAGCCAGATTCAAGGCGTCGCTGAGCGTGCCCTGGAGTTCATCGCGGCCCAGGCGATAGCGGGTTTGGTCGCCGTCGGCCGAAGCCGTGATCTGAGTGCCCGCAGGGAATTGCTCCTGGGGCCCCGAGCCATCGTTGGTGACGAGGCGTTCCACCGTGATCAAGACCTCCCGCGCCCGGCCGTCGCCGTCGACCGCCTTGACCTCATGGGTGGCGGCGTAGCTAACCTCCAAATGCTCCTCGGTGACTTCCTGCGCCCGGCTCGGCGTGGTCGCCACCACCCGGCGGTCCTGTTGCCCGCTCGCCACTATTGCGCAGCGCTCGCCGACCACCGCGCGGCGATCGAGGTGAAGTTGCCAGGCGGTATCCCCAGCACGGGTCGGGCCTGCGGCAAAACAAAGGCAGGCGGAGAGGTACCAAGCGGGGCGCGTCATGAACTCAGGATGGCGCGAAACCGCCCCGCTGCCAATCATTTCCCCAAGGCCGCCGCCCCGATTCAGCCAAACGCCTGCAAGAAACAAACCTCCATCGCTAACACCTCAAGGACATTGGTCTCGAGATGCCCGCGCAATTCCTCAATCGCCTTGAGGCGGCGGTGCAGCTCATCCTCGCTAAAGTTGGCGGCGACCCGCTCGGTCAGCGCCGCGTAGGTCGGCAAATCCAGCCGCTCCAAGCTGTGGCGGCGGCGCAGCAACTCTCCCAGCCAAGTGAAGAGGGTGGCCACCAGGAGGTTGCGCTGTTCCTTGTAGGCTCCTAGCGAAAGGAATCCGTAGTACTCCTTCCGCTCGCGCAGCCAGGCCCCATCGGTGCTCCGCGCATAGCGTTCCGTCTCCTCTTTGAGGCTCGCCTTGTAGTCTTCTTCAATCTCCTCCCGCAGCCCCGCCAGGATGTTTTGAAAATCCGCCAGCAGCCCCATGGCCCGGGTCGGGCTCGGCGCCCCCGCGGAAAAATAAGCCGCGAGAATGTCTAGCAGGGTGCGCTGCGGGTCTGTCAGGACCATGCCGCCACTCTGCGCCCGGTACAAGGTCAGGCGCACGCAGCGCGACCGCACCGTCTCGAGCAGTTTCTCCGGCAAGCAGCTCAACAACAGGATCAACGTGTCCGGGGGCGGTTCTTCCAGCGTTTTGAGAAAAGCGTTGGTAGCTTCTGGCCCCAGGCGGTCGGCCTGGCTGAAAACAATAATGCGGCGTCCGCCCTCGGACCGGGAAAACTGGACCGCGCTGATGACCTCGCGCACATCGTCGATCTTGATGATGCGAGATTTTGACTGCGGCTCCAGGACCAAGGCCCCGCGCTGCCGTAGGTCCTCCAAGGTCTCCGCTCCCGTCCAGCCATTCACCATGGAGGCGGTCGCGATGGCCAGTTCTTGCAGGTCCGCCAAATCCGGCCCGCTGAGGAGTAGGGCATGCGCCAGCCGTCCCTTTTCGTGGGCGGCGCGCAACAGGGAAAGAGCTTGATCAGGAGCAAAGGCCATAGCCGCGTTCGTTCAGGGTTTGCAAAATCTGCCGGTGCACTTCCTCCGCAGGGAGCGCTGCGTCCAACACGCAAAAGCGCCCCGGTTCCTCCCTCGCCAAAGCCAGATAGGCGCGGCGCACCGTTTCATAAAAAGATATCTCCGCCTCCTCCATCCGGTCGCGCCGCCCCGCCTGGCGGGCCCGCGCCCGCGCCAGCCCCGCGGCCGCATCCAGGTCCAACAAAAAGGTCACATCCGGCCGACAGCCTCCCGCCGCAAAGCCATTCACCGCCGCCACCAACTCCGCCGACAACTCCCGCCCACTGCCTTGGTACACCGTCGTCGAATCCAAAAAGCGGTCCGCTACCACCAGCCCCCCCGCCGCCAAAAATGGCTCAATTTTCTCCCGCACCAACTGCGCCCGGCTCGCCGCAAAGAGCAGCAATTCCGCCTCCCGCGTCATGGCCCCATTGTCCGGGTGGTACTTTAACAAATGCCGGATGACCTCCCCAATGGCGGTGCCCCCCGGCTCGCGCACCGGCAACACTGACCGACCCTGCCCCTGCCAATAGCTCTGCAGCATCCCGATCTGGGTGGATTTACCACACCCTTCCCCGCCTTCAAAACTGACAAAAAATCCCGCCATGCTGGAAAATAAAATTGCTCGCGCTGGGCACCGCCCAGCCGCGCCCCCTCCTACACGCCCCTCCCGCCCCTCGCCACGGGAAAAATCCCAACCCCTCCCCCGCCGCGGTTTCTTGGAAGTTCCCCCCGCCTTTCCCGTAAGCGCATCCTCCCTCAGGTGCTTTCTTCTTCCCATGTCCCCTTCCCCTCACCTCTCCCGGCGCTGGTTTCTCAAATCCTCCGCCGCCCTCGCCAGCAGCCAAGCCCTCGCCACCTCTAGCCCTGCCGCCGCCCCCCCGGGCCCCTTGCTCGCCTACGTCGGCACTTTCAGCTCGCCGCTCCGCGATATGCTCCCCACCCAAGTGGATCTGCCCCCAGGCAACGGCCGCGGCATCCACCTCTTCCAAGTCGACCGCTCATCCGGCGCCCTCCGCCCCGTCGGCGTCTCCGAAATGGGCACCAGCCCCAGCTGCCTCGTCCCCAACGCCGCCGGATCTCACCTCTACTCCGCCAACGAAACCGAACGCCTCGGAGACACCAAAGAAGGATCTGTTAGCGCTTTTGCGGTCAACCCCGCCGACGGCCAACTCAAGCTGCTCAACGAAGTGCCCTCGGGCGGCGCCGGCCCCACCTATGTTAGCATCCATCCCTCCGGCCGATTCCTCTTCGTCGCCAATTACTTCGGCGGCTCCGTAAGCGTTCTCCCCATCCTCCAGGACGGCAGCCTCGGCCCAGCGACCGACACCAAGGTCGCCGCCGGTTCCCTCGGCCCCAAAAAAGCCACTAGCGCCCCCCCCGGCAGCTTTGCCTTCAGCGGCCACGACCGCACCCACGCCCACATGATCCAAGCCGATCCCTCGGGCCATTTCGTCCTCCACGTCGACCTCGGCCTCGACCGCATTTTTGTTTGGAAATTCGACGCCCAAAAGGGAATCCTAACCCCCCATGACCCGCCCGCGGTCGCCCTCCCCCCAGGCGATGGCCCGCGCCACTTCCACTTCCACCCCAACGGCCGCTGGCTGTATTCCATTCAAGAGGAGGGCTCTAACATCGTCCACTTCGATTACAACGCCGGGCACCTCACCCCCCGCCTCACCGTCTCCACCCTGCCCCCCGGATTCGCCGGCAGCAATTTCTGCTCCGAAATCTTAGTCTCCGCCGACGGCCGCTTCCTCTATGCAGGCAACCGCCTCCACGACAGCATCGCGATTTTTTCCATCGGCGAAACCGGCGCCCTCACCGCCCTCGGCGAGGAGTGGACTCGCGGCAACTACCCCCGCAGCTTCAACTTCGACCCCCGCGGCCAGTTCCTCTACTGCTGCAACCAGCGCGCCGACCACCTCGCCACCTTCCGCGTCGACCCCTCATCCGGCGGCCTTCAATTCACCGGCCAGTACACTCCCGTGGGCAACCCCTCCTGCATCGTCTTCCTCGATTTAGCCAAGCCCCCCGGAAACTGACGCCCAGAGGCGCGCCCCTCAAGCATTCAAGCGCCACAGCGTGAAATTGAGATAGGCCGCGAAACTCACCCAAGCCAGATAGGGAACCAGCAGCCACGCCGCCACACGGTTCACTGACCAAAAGGCCCTCACCGTGCCGACAATGGCGAGCCACAGCAGCATGATTTCCGCTAGAGCCAAACCCATGCGGTGCCCGCCGAAAAAGAGGGGGGTCCACAGCGCATTGAGGGCCAGTTGCCCCAAAAAAAGCGCTAGAGGGCGGCGCGGCGCACTCCAACCACCGCGCTGCCACACCATCCACGCAGCCACCGCCATCATCACATAAAGCGCAGACCACACCGGCGCAAAATACCAACTGGGTGGATTCCACCGCGGTTTGGCCAGGGACGCATACCACTCACCTGGCATAAACCAAGCCCCGGGAAGCGCCGCTCCAAAACAGAGCAAGATCCAGCCCGCCAATGAGACCGCCGCGACGCCGCAGGGGAATAGAGAAGTCGACTTAGGTTTCATGGTAGAAAATAGCGTGAAGGGACGGCCCGCAGCACCTCTATCTTAGCCGAGCCATTCGGCACAAGCTAGCTCTAACTCAGCAGCAGCAATCGCGGCCCTTGCCCCGCCACCGTTGCCGGCGCGCGGTGCAGACAAGGCAGCACCGGGCTGTTCGGGTACTCGCAGGCAATCCGCCAGAGGTTTCCCAGCCCAAAGCTCCAGGGCTGGGCCCCGGGCCGCGCCTGGTAGTGCAAATCATAGCAGTGGTCCGCCAGATACTCCAGAAAGTCGCCGTCGTCCGCTCCCCCATAGCCCTCTAGCAAGGCGGCGCGGGTTTCCGCCACGTCCACCCGCCGCTGCCCGTCCTCGTTGCGCAGCCCCTCGGTGGACGCGCCCACATAGGTACACAGCCAAGTGTCGGCCTCGACGGTGGCGCTGTCGACGTGCCACGACTGCACGTGCGTCGGGATCGCCTCCTCCCGGGTGCTCGGCGCATAGCCGTTGATGCAGTCTAACACCGGATCCAACTCCAGCCCCCGCAGCCGCTCCTGATCTTCGAGCAAAAAATCCCGCGCGACCTGCCCCGCCGGACTCAATTCCAGCGCCGCCAAGGTAGCGTCGTCGATGCTCGCAATCCCCCGCTCGCGGGGCAGCCGGGATACCACTTCCGCAAAATCCCCCCGCAGCGCGCGCGGCCAACACAGGGCGTTAACCCCCGCGCCAAAAGTGGCCGCCGCCAACTCGGCAAAACTTCCCACCACGCGGATGCCCCCGTAGTGGGGCGGCGGAACAAAAAGGCGGGAAGGCTCGGGCATGGCGGGTGAGATCCCGCTTTCCGCCCCCGCGCCGAAATTGCAAGCGCGGCTCCGTCTGGCCTCTCGCGCCAGCGACGCCCCGAGACCCCCGAATTACGGGTTTCCCAGGCCCTCCCTTGTGCGTATGCGTAGAGGTTCTTCCACCCCGCCTTCAACCCCCTTATAGAGAAACCCCCATGACTACCGAAGCCAAGTGCCCCTTCCTTCACGCCGCCGGCAGCGGCCCCTCTAACCGCGATTGGTGGCCCCATCAGCTCAATCTCAAAATCCTCCACCAGCGCTCGCCCCTCTCCGACCCCATGGGCGAGGCCTTCGACTACGCGGCCGAATTCCAAAGCCTCGACTTCCCGGCCCTCAAGCAAGATCTCCTCGCCTTGATGACCGACTCCCAGGACTGGTGGCCCGCCGACTTCGGCCACTACGGCCCCTTCTTCATCCGCATGGCCTGGCACAGCGCCGGCACCTACCGCACTGGCGACGGCCGCGGCGGCGCCGGACGCGGCAGCCAGCGCTTCGCCCCCCTCAACAGCTGGCCCGATAACGTCAACCTCGACAAAGCCCGCCGCCTCCTTTGGCCCGTGAAACAAAAATACGGCCGCAAGATCTCCTGGGCCGACCTCATGATCCTCACCGGCAACGTGGCCCTCGAATCCATGGGCTTCAAAACCTTCGGCTTCGGCGGCGGGCGCGCCGACATTTGGGAACCAGAAGAAGACATCTACTGGGGCTCGGAAGGCAAGTGGCTCGACGACCAGCGCTACTCCGGCGACCGCAACCTGGAAAACCCCCTCGCCGCCGTGCAGATGGGACTCATCTATGTCAATCCCGAAGGTCCTAATGGAAATCCTGACCCCTTGGCCTCCGCCCGCGACATCCGCGAGACCTTCGCCCGCATGGCCATGAACGACGAAGAAACCGTCGCCCTCATCGCCGGCGGCCACAGCTTCGGCAAAACCCACGGCGCCGGCGACGCCGCCCTCGTCGGGCCCGACCCCGAATCCGCCGGCCTCGAGGAACAAGGCCTGGGCTGGAAAAGTAGCTTCGGCACTGGCAAAGGCGGCGACGCCATCGGCAGCGGCCTCGAAGTCACTTGGACCACTACCCCCACCCAGTGGAGCAATAACTACTTCGAAAACCTCTTCGGCTACGAGTGGGAACTCACCAAAAGCCCCGCCGGCGCTAACCAATGGAAACCGAAAGACGGCGGCGGCGCCGGGACCGTCCCCCACGCCCACGATGCCTCCCAGCGCATCGCCCCCTCCATGCTGACCTCCGACTTGGCCCTCCGCGTCGACCCCGCCTACGAGAAAATCTCGCGCCGCTTCTACGAAAATCCTGACCAATTCGCCGACGCCTTCGCCCGCGCCTGGTTCAAGCTGACCCACCGCGACATGGGCCCGCGCGCTCTCTACCAAGGCCCGGAAGTCCCCGCCGAGGAACTCATCTGGCAGGACCCTATTCCCGCCGCGGCGCATCCCCTGGTCAATGCCCAGGACCTCATTGGTCTCAAGCAAGCCTTGCTCGCCTCCGGCTTGACTGGTTCCGAACTCGTCACCACCGCCTGGGCCTCGGCCTCCACCTTCCGCAGCTCGGACAAACGCGGCGGAGCCAACGGCGCCCGCATCCGCCTGGCCCCGCAAAAGGACTGGGCCGTCAATCAACCGGCCCAACTCGCTAAAGTCCTAGCGACTCTTGAACTCATCCAAAGCGCCTTCAACCAGGCCCAGACCGACGGCAAGCGAGTGTCCCTAGCCGACCTCATCGTCCTCGGCGGAGCCGCCGCCATCGAGCAAGCCGCCCAAAAGGCTGGCCACACCGTCTCCGTCCCCTTCACCCCCGGGCGCACCGACGCCTCGCCGGAGCAGACCGATGTCGACTCCTTCGCGGTCCTGGAACCTATCGCCGACGGATTCCGCAATTACCTGAAAACCAAGTTCTCCGTCTCCGCCGAAGAATTGCTCATCGACAAAGCCCAATTGCTCAACCTCACCGCCCCCGAAATGACGGTGTTAGTGGGCGGCATGCGCGTCCTCGGCACCAACATCGGCCAAACCCCCCACGGCGTCTTCACCAAGCAGCTCGGAGCCCTCAGCAACGACTTCTTCGTCAACCTCCTCGACATGGGCACCGAATGGAAGGCGCTCTCCTCCGAAGAAGAAGCCTTCGCCGGGCGCGACCGCAAAACCGGCCAACTCAAATGGGGCGGCACTCGGGTCGATCTGCTCTTCGGCTCCAACTCCCAGCTCCGCGCCATCGCCGAAGTCTACGCCGCCGCCGACTCCTCAGCCAAGTTCGTCCACGATTTCGTGGCCGCCTGGAACAAGGTCATGAACCTCGACCGCTTCGACCTCGCCTGAGCTCCTAGCGTCTAACTTGAAAGTAGACCAGCGCCCCGGGCCGACCACGGTCCGGGGCGTTTTTGGTTTCGAAACCTCACTGAAAATGTCCCTGAGTCCATTTGTGGCTCCGCCTAGCCAAGCATAGCCTGCCGGGCGCCCCGCTGGTGGTAGGCTATTTGCCAGCCAAGAACCGGCACGCGGCCGATGGGGACGGGGCGTCACTGGCCGACGCGGCGTGATCGTTTGTGGGACCGCCCTTTCCCTGCTCACCGGCATTATGGATGCCCCAACGGGGCATGGCATACCAGCCCAGGGCAAGGCCCTGGGTAGGGTTAACAGCGAGCCGGTGCGTTCTGCAGGAACGCCGCATCGCACTTGATGGGGCCAACGCCCGCCGCGCGTTAGGATGCGGCGTTCCTGCAGAACGCGGGGATCAAGGACCTTGGCCTACCCAGGGCCTTGCCCTGGGCTGGTATGCGCAGCCCCTTTGGGGCAGAGCTGCCGCCATGGCCGAGGTCATTGGCGTCGGGGAAAGTACAAGCCTTCGTCTTATAACAAATTTATGATGAGCAACTTGCGCAGACTCATTCGGGAGGAAGAGCTGCCGTCAACCTAGCCAACTTTTCTCCGTGGGCGATTTCTCGGCCATCCGCCCACACGTGCAAACCCGCTCCGTGCCCGTAGCGCGCGCCCGTCCTGTCCCAGAAAATCGCCACATTTCTCCTGTGATAGGCGACGTTGTCTAAACAGAAATATTCCAGCGCTCCCTCGGGCACCAAGGGATTGACCTCAAGGAGATCATCGCCCCGCGGGCGCAGGCCCACCAAGCCGGTGATAACCACATCGCAGAAGGTGGAATGGTTGTAATCCCGACCCCGCGTCTCCGGGTACTTGCCTACCATAATCCAGCGGCCGGTGTCGGGATTGAGCGACTCGTCAATCCACATCACGACGCGGCCATCCTCCAGGGTGAGGTGGTGGCTTCGCGTATAGGCTTGGAGTAAGTCGAAATACTCCTTTTTGCCTAACGGAGCGTCGCGATTGTCATTGAGCACATTGGCTAGGCCCGTCAGCGCCTGCGCGGTGGCAAAGGGCCAACTAGCTCCGCACCACATGCAGCCCTCGGCATTGATCCGAAAATGGGGGTGCCGCCGCTCCGCCACCGCCGGGCCGTACTTCCCCAAAAATCCCTCGGGCTCAACCAGTTGCCGCCAGGCCTCCTCGTAGCCGCGCCCCGCCTCGGGAAGATGGAAATACCACGGGACCAAGCCAAAAATTTCCCGCCCCTTGACCCGCTGTCCCGGATCGCAGGCCTCCGCGGCGTCGTTTTGGTATTGGTGGCTCGGCACCTGGGCATGGCGCATCACTTGGAAGCTTTTCCCTACCGGATCCCACAATTCCTCCTGTATCTTCTGCCGCAAATCGCTCGCTTCCTTGGCATAGCGCTCCGCCATTTCCTTCCGGCCCGCCAATTCCGCCATCCGCGACAAGGCCACCGCTCCGCCATACATATAGGAATTGATCGGCGGCCGGATGCCCGTCCCGCCAATGGAAACCTCCTGGCCTTCCCAGGAGTCGATCTGCCAATAAAGGCCATTATCCAAGAGTCGACTTTTCTGCCAGGCGTCCCCAGGAGCACCATCCTGCTTCCAGGCCTCATGGTTGTCCACCAGTTGGTCCAACAAACCGGTCACGAACGACTTGTCCGCGTTAACCAAATAGCGCGCATAAATGCCGTCGGTGATCCACTGCGAATACTGTTTGCTCCGGCCGCCCGGATCGCCGCCTTTGCCGAAGTAGAACTGGGTGTAGTCGTCGATGATGCCCCCATCGCGGAGCCAACGTCCTTCGTACAAGTGATGGCCCACCGGGCAGTTGATGGTGTTGTATTTCTTGCTCCAACTGACCTGCGGAAGAAACTCGGTGACGACATACCCCTCAGGATGCTTGACCACATGTTTTCGATAGGTCCACCAACGGAAAAAATAAGTTTCCTCCAGGCTTTTGTCGGAACACTCGAAGATAGGGACGTTCCGTTCCATCCAGGCCGCGGCTTGAGCGTTGCTAATGACCGTGGCGGATCCGTCGGCAGGCAAACCGACGGCGGTATCGTCCGGGCGCTGGCTGTTAAAGGTAGCCACATAGGCCCGCAGGGCATCAGGCTTCAGAAGCGCCGCCGCGCGATCGACCGAAGCCTCGCCGCCACTTGCGGTAGCTGGGGCCAAGAGAGCGGGGGCCAGACCGAGCAGGCCAGCCAGCAAGAGGGAAAGTTGCATCGGGTTCTTCAATCTGAAGGAGGAAAGTCTCTTAAAGTTGCTCCCACTTAACGCAGCACGACAAAACTGCCATCCAGCCGTGCATAGGTGGCGGGGTAGCTCCACACTGGGAGCTTCCCGCCGTCCCCTGATTTCGCGACGAGTCCCTGGGGATCCAGAATGTCCCAGTGCAGGGTTCCAGCCTTGGACCAGCCGGAGCCAATGATGCTGGCAATGATGGTTTGTCCTTTGGCATTTCGGGCAAGGGTAGGGTGCTTGGCGTTCTTTGGACCGATTTTCTGCGACGTGGTATTTTCCGCTAGGTAAGCGGTAACGATTTGCCCGTCATTTTCCCATGCGCCACGAAGCGCCGGGCCGGATGCCATAAGACTGGCGCTGCTCATGGGGCAAATGGCGACGCGCCAGTCGTCGAGCTTCTTCAAGGTGGGTTCTCCCGCCTTACAGGTGATGAGCCACATGCCGCGTTCGGTGGGAGTGGTCGCGGCGCGGTAAAGCACATGCAACGTCCCATCATCCCCAAGATGCGCCCGCAAAGAGCAGCAGGCACAAACTCCGGGCTTTGGTTCGTTCAACGCCGCCGGGGGTGCGAAAGTGGCGCCGTTATCCTCTGAATAACGAACCCACACGCGACGGGCGCTTTCGTCATCTTTTCCGGGCGGTGCGGCGTGCCAGACGACGGCGACGCGGCCTTTGCCATTGGCGGCGATGGATGCGCCGCCATCGAGCGCCGTCGTATCGCCCAGCAAATTTTGTTGGAGGCTGAAGGTCCTCGCTCCCGGCACTAGCCGCGCGTGGAGCAGCGGGGCTTGCGCCATTTTGTTTGGCTTGGCTTCGGCGTTGCCATTCCAAATCACCTGGACGCTGCCGTCTTTGCCTAGTGCCATTTGCGCACCGCGAATGGTACCAGTGGCAATAGCGGAATGGGGCGTGCTGTTTACCGTCTCTGGCGCGTTCCACGCGCCACCTGCCAGGGGTCGCGTGGTGTGGCGGATATCACAGGCCTCGGGATCGCCTTTCAAATAGACCAGATGCACCACTCTTTCCGCAGTCACCGCAACTTGCGGTTGGATCCCTGGCTCCGGCAGGGACTCGACCTGCACCTGCGCGCTGAGTGAAGCCGCCAGGAGCAGCCAAAGAAGAAAAGGAAGCTTCATGATCATTGTCGGGAATTCGATGTTGGAATGGGTCAGCTAGTGGCGTGGTTCCTGTCGGGAGTGCCGAGGCTTTGGTGGAGGGTGCCTTTTTTAACTTCACGTCCCCGGAGCCAAAGAAAGATCACCGGGTCTCCTGAGGTCGGCTCTCGGTGTTCCGATGTCACCAGGAAATCCCGGACCCATTGTTCTAACTTTCATCAAGGAGAGAAGTGCGGACGAGGGGATGCCGGAAGTGCTCGTCGAGCCAGGCTTGGAGGCGCGCCATGGCGGGAACGAGTTCCGGAGGAAGTGGCTTGTCACTCTGGGAAGCCCCCGCGAGGGCGGTGGCGTAGCGTTGCGCGAGCGGTTTGCGCAGGTTGTTGCCCTGCGTGGAAGCGAGGAGCCGTTCCATGTCGCGGATCTGTCGCTGGGCTTGGCGGATGCGGTCCAGGGCCTCAACCTCGGCAAGTTCACCCGCGGCCACCCCTTGATATTGGCGGCATTCAAAAAGGCGGCATCGGCTAGGCCGGTCCCGGTATAAGCCGCAGAGCCTTCCGGCCAAGGCTGCACAGGGCTGGTTGAACCACTGGCCTTGCTTGATCTTGAGACCGCGAGCCGTTAGGGCTTTGGCATTGTCCGCGGGCTGCAGTTTCACCACATCAAAGAGCGCGCCGCTACAGCACAGACCGCAGTCCAAGCAAAGCCTGGTGGCAGCATCGCGGTCGGGATCGGGGGACACGGTAGATTTTTAGATCTAGGCCGGGTTGGGGGCAAGTCCTAGCGAAGGGTTTCGCCGCCACCCGCGCGGCAAGTCCGGTAGCTTCATCGCCGCAACCCTCCCTTCGCGGGGTCTTCCGGAGTGTCGAGTACCATGAGTTGATTCATGGTTTTGAAGCGGGCGTGGTCCTTGAATTCCCACACCACTTTTTTCTCCCGGGTCACTTCAAAGGCCTGCGGCTGCTGTCCCAGAAAACCACCTCCCAGCCAGTTGCCAATAATGGTATTGCCGTTGGGGAGTCTCTGGCACGCCGCCGGGAGTCGCAGGGGATTGCCCGGCAATTCATTTTCGCTAATGTCCCAGACGATTTTAAGGTTCGCGTCCAATTCGATCACCCGTTTCGCCATTCCCAGGGTAACCAGCAAATGCCCGTCCGGCAGTACGATGGCCTCATGGGGAAACCCAGGCACGGGAATCTCCCGCAGCACATCGCCCGCCTCGGCTAGTTCGACAATTTTTTGCTCGTCCATCAGGCACACCCAGTAGTGGCCGTCCGGGGTTTTGCGGGTCCCGCGGAACTGGTGCGAAAGGTTTTTCGCGGCCGAAGCCACCTTGATTTCCTTGGCGATCTTCCCATCGCGTCCCACCTCAACGAGGCGCCCCAACGAGCACTCCGCTACCAACACCCGACCGTCCGGCAAAGGCTGGCACGAGTGACATTGCGCGGCCGGAGGGGCATCATAGCGCCACACAATTTCTTTTTTCGGAGATACCTCTTTGGCTCCCCCAGATTCGCAAAAGAGCACATTCCCGTTGGCCAGGAGCCAGCAATCTTGCGGCGATACTGCAGGAAACTCCCATTCCACAGATCCGTCCGCCGCGACGATGGCGACCTTATTGCCGACATAGTCCGCCCCCACGAATCGATGGGTCACCGGCCCTAGTTCCGCGGCAGGAAGCAGCCCCCCCGCGCACAGGGTAACCAAGAAAAACGACGAAAGAAAACACCGGCGGCGGGTGCCTGGGGAAAAATAGGGCATCTGGTTCATAACAAATTGTAAGCGGTTTGGTCGGGGATCAAAAATAGGGCCGCACGGCAAGGCGGTTGGCCCAATGGATCAGGCCAGCACTTCAGAAACCACGTCGCCGTGGACATCGGTGAGGCGCCGATCTACCCCGGAGGTGCGGAAGGTAAGCTTGCGGTGGTCGATGCCCATGAGGTGCAGAATGGTGGCATGGAGGTCATAACAATAGGTGACCCCCTCCTCGGCCTTGAAACCGAGATCATCGCTGTGGCCGTGCGCGGTGCCGGCCTTGACCCCAGCGCCAGCCATCCACGTGACAAAGGAGTTCCCATTGTGGTCACGGCCGAGCGATCCCTGCTCAAAGGGGGTGCGCCCGAATTCGGTGGTGAAGACCACCAGGGTGTCGTCGAGCAACCCCCGGCCTTTGAGGTCGCCGAGGAGCCCCGCGATGGGCAGATCGACGCTGGCGGCAATGGGTGGCAACTCAGTGAGGATGCTGCTGTGGTTGTCCCAGTTGTTGACCGCACCCTGCGGGCCGCTCCAGACCTGAACCACCCGACTGCCCCGCTCAATGAGGCGGCGCGCTAGCAAGCAGCGGCGCCCAAAGTCCTCCGTGATCGGATTTTCCAATCCATAAGCGGCCCGCGTCACTGGCGTCTCGCTCGTAAGGTCAAACGCCTCGGGGGCGCTCAACTGCATCTTGGCCGCCAATGCATAGCTGGCGATGCGCGCGTCGAGTCGGCTATCGTCGGGGTGGGACCCGGCGTGCTGGCGGTTCATTTTTTGGAGCAGGTCGAGCGCCGCGGCATCGGCGGTCGGGCCGGTGAAGGCATACTTTTTGTCGGCAAAGAGGTCGGGGACCGGCTGGGCGGAGCCGGCGTGGATGATAGTGCCCTGATGCCGCGAGGGTAAAAAAGCAGAGCTGAAATTCCCCTTCTGATTGTAGGGCAAGCCGCGGGCATCGGGCAGCACCACAAAGGTTGGCAAGTTGTCCACTAGGCTCCCCAGCCCGTAGGAGATCCACGCTCCCATGCAGGGAAATCCCGGAAGCGTGAAGCCAGTATTCATCATGTAGCTGCCCGGCCCGTGCACGCTCGTCTTGGTGGTCATGGCCATCAGAAAGGCCATCTCGTCCACCCACTTCGCCTGGTGCGGGAACACGCTGCTCACCCAGCGCCCACTTTGCCCGTGCTGCTTAAATTCAAATGGGCTCTTCATTACTGCCCCGCATTCCCCGGTCTGGCCCTCCGGCTTTTCTTTGGGTCCAATCTTTTGCCCATGAAGCCGAGCCAACTCCGGCTTGTAGTCAAAGGTGTCCATCTGGCTGACCCCGCCATTCATGAACAACTGAATGACCCGCTTCACCTTCGCCGGATGGTGCAGCCCGCCATGGAACGCCGGGCGCGGGACGGGCATCCCCCCCAGGGCGTCGCGGCTGAGCAGTTGCGCCAGGGCGAGACCCGCGGCTCCGCCACCGGCCTGCCAGAGGAAATCGCGCCGGGAAGAAATCGTGGAATTCATAGATCGAAGGGAGTTTTGGGCTTGGCTAAAATCGGAAATTAAATCGACCGCGGCGCCGCTGGTTCAGTCCACAAAGAGGAACTCGTTGCTGTTGAAGAGGACCCGGCAAACCGCGGCCAGGCCGTGCGCTTGGGCCAAGGCCGCAAACGCCGCAAGCTCGTCCGGGCTCGGCGGGCGCTGATAGCAGAGGGCAAAACCCGCCTCAATGCGCTCCTCCGCGGTTCCTTGAACCTTTTCCAGCCGCGCCGCGAACTGTTCGCTAGAGTGCAGCACCAATCCGTTATTAAACAGCGCCAGGGCCTGGAGCGGCGAAGCCGAAAACCCCCGCACCGGCGCGAGCAAGCCGAGGTCCGGAAAATCCAGCGCATCCATAAAGGGGTCCGCAATGGCCCGCCACACCAGCCGGTAAATGCTCCGCCGCGAAGTCCCCGGCCCGGCCCGGTCAACATTGTCGTAGTTCAGCACCGGCGTCGACTGCGGTCCCGGGCGCGATGTGAAAAGCGCCACCGACGGCCCGCCCATGGTCAGGTCCAGCCGACCGCTCACCCCTAGCAAACTATCCCGATAGCTGTCCGCATCCAGCCGCGGGCGGTTCATGCGCCACAGCAGGCGATTGTCAGGATCAATCGCCGCCGCGGCCGCTTGGGAAGCTGACGACTGGCGATAGGCGGCACTGGTCGCGATCAAGCGGTGCAGCGCTTTGAGCGACCCCCGCGCCTCGTCGCGGAACCACACCGCTAGCCAGTCGATCAGTTCCGGATGCGACGGCACCCCGCCCATGCGGCCGAAATCGCCCGGGGTGTCGCAGATTCCCCTACCGAAGTGATAATGCCAAACGCGGTTCACCGCGCTGCGCCAGGTCAGGGGATTGGCCGGGTCGGCCAGCCAGGTTGCCAGGGCCGCGCGGCGCGCCATCTCATCCTTCGGATGGGCCAGGTCGAAGCGGGCCTTCAGCCCCGCCACCGCCGACAACGCCCCCGGCGCCACTTCGGCGCCTGGCTTGGCGAGGTCCCCGCGCTTCAGCAGCCGAATCGTGCGGGGCTCGGCAATGGCGACCACCCCCCGCTCGTTAGTGGCGGCGCGGCCCGCGGCCCACACCGTGGCCGGGGCGGGAAGTTTCGCCTGGGCTTCCTCAGCGCGCTGCCGCAGCACCTGCACCGCTAGCCCTAGCTTTTCTTCCGGCGACCGCTCCGCAGCCGCTTTGGCCAGGACCGTCTCAACTTCGGCAGGCAGGGCGCTCAAAGCCGACCCTGGCGCCGCGGACGCGGACAGGCGGAACTTCCCCAGCAAGTGGCCGCCCCCCTGCCATTGCCTCAGGGTAAAAACCAGCCGGTCCCCGGGCTCCACCTGGAGCGGTTCGGCCAACTCAAAAACCGCGCAGTGCGGCGCCCCCTCCGCCGGATGAATCGCCCAGGACGAGCTCCGATCCCCATCGATCGCCTTCCCAATCCCATAGCCTCCCGCTTGATCAAAATCCGACATCGCCCGGCGAATCTTCACCTTCTCGGCTTGCGCGGCCCCCCGCCGGAAGCGTTGCACTTCAAACTCGCTGAGGTGCACATTCCCGTTAGGAGCGCGCCCGGGACCGCGGCGCGGCAGCGAATCATCGGTCAGGAGGTCAATTCTGAATCCCGTGATTTTTGGCGTGTCCGCCGCCGCGCTGACCGCATAGGTATCTTTGTCAGGGATCGGCCCGCTGGACCTGATCGATCCGTCGCTCAAGCGCTCCAGATTCGCGCCTTCGGCGGAGTCAAAGGTCTCCGGTGGCAGCGTCCGCCAGGGGTCCGACGGCCCGCGCTCCCGCTCCCAGTCCGCGACTACGGCCTGGTTTTCCGACGACAGGAGCACCGCGGGATCCTTGCGATCGATCGCAGCCCTCAAATCCGCTAGGCGGCGCTGCTGCTTTTGCGTCGAAGGGTCCTCGTAGTAGGTGATGTCCCCCTTGCCGATGCCGGCGAAGACCGCCTGCAAGGCAAAGTAGTCTTCTTGCGGGATCGGATCAAACTTATGCGCGTGGCAGCGCGCGCAGTTAGCGGTGGTGCTCACAAAGGAAGCCATCGTCTGCGTCACCAAGTCATCGCGGTCGAGATACTCAAAGTTAGTGGGTGCGGTGGCCGCGGCGCTGCTGTCGTAGTTTCCCGCCCCGAGAAATCCTAGCGCCGCCGTGAGATGCGTCTCCTCAGGGAAGAAAGCATCCGCCGCGAGCTGCTCTCGGATGAACCGGTCCCACGGCGTATCGCCATTAAAGCTAGCGATAACATAGTCGCGAAAGCGCCACGCGTTCGGCCGCAAATCGTCGTGCTCAAATCCGTGGGTGTCGGCAAAATGGATCGTGTCCAGCCAATGTCGCGCCCAGCGCTCCCCGTAGCGCGGGGAGGCCAGCAGGGCATCGACCTGCTTTTCATAGGCTTGGGGGTCCGCGCTGTGCCCAAAGTCCTCAACCTCTTGCGGCGTCGGCGGCAGCCCGTGGAGATCGTAGTGCAAGCGCCGCAACAGGGTGCGGCGGTCCGCCGGAGCGGAAAAGGCCAGGCCTTTCTCGGCTAGCTTGCTTTGCAGAAAGGCGTCCACCGGATGGCTCGCCCCGGCAGGCACCGCGGGCCGGAGCAGCGGCTTGAGCGACCACCACTCGCCTTCCGCCTGGGCCGCCTGCCGCGGATCCACCGCGCCAGCAGCCACCCACGCTTCGAGCAGGGCGATCTCCTCGGCTGCCAGCGGCTGCTTCGGCGGCATCTGGTGATCGACGTCGACCCAGCGCACCACTTTGAGGAGCAGGCTTTCGTCCGGTCGGCCCGGCACCACGGTCGGCCCAGCATCCCCGCCCTGCTCCCAACCGGACCGGGAGTCCAGCGTCAGGCCGCCCTTCATTTTGCCCGAAGCATGCGAGTGGCATTCGTAGCAGCGGCGCTTCAGCAGCGGCTCAATTTTCTCCCCAAAAAAGTCTTCCGCCCCCGCGCAGGCCGTCGATCCGATTAGGAATAGGGCGATGGCGCGTCTCATGCCTGCATCCTCCTCTCAATCGCTCCCGCGGCGTTGACCACTTCGCGCGCCACCTCGGCAAAGCGGCGCTTCGGCATCCGCCCCGCGATGCCCGAAACCCACACCGTTCCCACCAAGCCTTGCCGCCCATCCCGGATCGGGGCCGCCACGCAGTGGATGCCCTCGTCCGCTTCGCCGTAATCGGTGGCAAACCCCCGCGCCGCCACCCCCTCGCATTCCTCCCGCAGCTTGCTTCGACTTGTGATCGTGCGCGAGGTGCTGCGCTCGAGCGGAATCCGCGCGATGGCGCCGTCGCGCTCCGGCGCCTCCCGAAAGGCCAATAAAACCTTGCCCGGCGCATTGTTGTGCAGCGGAAACCGCAACCCGATATTCACCCCGATCCGCACCGCCCGCAGGCTTTCTAACTTTTCAATAATGACCCCCTCGTCCCCCACCGCAATGCCCAACTGCACGGTTTCCCCAATCGCGCCGCGCAGCCCGCGCATCGGCTCCAGGGCGCACTCCACCAAACTCACGTCCCGCGTCTGCGGCTGCCCCATGCGCAGCAGTTTCCCCGTCAGCGAATGCCGCATCGCGACCTCATCCCGCGCTACATAACCTCGGTCCATCAGCGCCTGCAGCAGCCGCGAAGTGGAGTTCTTCGGGCTCCCAATCGCGGCGCTGATCTCCGTCAAAATCAGCCCACCCGGCGCCGCGTCGAGCAACTCCAAAATGGCCAGACCGCGGTCCAACGCAGGGGCTTCACTCTTGCGACAGAGTTCCAGGCGCGGGGCGGCTTGTTCTACATGCGGAACGCGTTCCATGGTCATCCACTAACCGGCGGCGCCCGCTGTGTCAAGTTAAAACACCCTGGCCCCGCAGCGCCGCCCCGCGCTTCACCTTGACTTGAGGCCATTCTGGCCAACCCTGCTCCGCCCCGATCTGCTCGCGCTTCGCCGCTAACTTCAATCAGAATCCAAAATTATGATTAATCGCCGAGAAATGCTGTCCGACATGGCGGCCGGATTGGGGGCCATGCTCGGCTCGGGCCTAATCCCAGCCCGCGCCGCCGCCCCGGGGATCGCCCCCAGCTCCGCCGTCGGCAGCCCCAAGCGGGTCATCTTCTTTTTGCAAAACCACGGTTTCGACCCCCTCACCTGCCTGCCCAAAGGCCTGACCGAGAGCTGCTCCCTAGCGGGCGTCGCCCTGGAAAAGCCGATGCAGGCCCTCGAGCCCTACAAGCACCGGATGCACGTCATTACCGGGCTGCACGGCCGCCACACCAACCCCGGACACAGCGCCTACTTCGGGGCCCTCGGCGGCTGCCGCGGCGGCACCGGAGTCCCCCCCGCGGCCGCCACCATCGATCACGCGCTCAGCCAGGTCCTCCCCCAGACCATCCTCCCCCCGCTCTGCATCGGCATGGAATCGCTCGAAAGCATGAAGGCGCGCCCCACCCTCGCTACCCTCACGGCCGCAGGTCCCAACCAGCCGACCTTCATGCACTGCGACCCCAACATGCTCTACCAGATGCTCTTCGGAAGCATCGCCGAGGGCACTATCAAGCAGCACTATCAAGCCCGCGCCAACATCCTCCGCGCCGTCGAACGCACCGCCCAGCTGAAGTCCCAGGGATTGCCCCTCGCCGAAGCGGAGCGCTATGCCAGGTACGTCCATGGATTTCGCGACCTCAACGGCCTGCAAGAAAAACTCTCCGGAATCTCCGACCAACTCCGCAAGGTCGCTCCCCGCCCGGACGAACGCTACACCGCCCCCCAATTTGAAACCCAGTGGCACGACGCCCTCCTCGAAATCGGCATCGCCGCCCTCCAGGCAAATCTAACGAATGTTCTAACGATCGCTTCAGGCTGCGGCGAGTATTTCGGGTCCTGGAAGGGCCTCGGCATTCAAGATACCGGCCACGGCCTGGGCCACATTGACCAACCGGATAGTGTCATTTGGACCAAAATTCGCCAGTACAACTGCGAGATGCTCGTCAAGCTCATGAAGGCCCTGGAGGCCACCCCAGAAGGCCCGGGATCCATGATGGATAACACCTTGATCGTCTACACGAGCAACAACGGGGAAAAGCAGCACACCGACGGCTCCAATTGGCCCTTTGTGCTCCTCGGAAACGCCGGTGGGCGCTTTAAAACGGGTCAGCACACCGCAGTGGTGGACCGCCCCATCAACGACCTCTACGCCACGCTCCTCCACGGGGTCGGCGCCCCGGTCGACCGCTTTAACATGGACAAAAACTTGGCCGCGGTTCACCACAGCCAAGTCGGCCCCATTGAGGCGATTCTCCGTTAAGATGATCGCCGTTCGCCTGCGATCTGGCGCGACCCGGTGGCCGCGATTGTTTTTGGCGCTCGCCGCGGCCCTCTCCGCGGCGCCCGCTGACGAAGTTGCCGACGACTTCGCGGCGCGGGCTCAGCCCTTCTTGGCGAGCTACTGTTATGATTGCCACGATGCCGAGACCAAAAAGGGGGGCGTCTCCCTGGATGCGCTGCGCGAAGTCACGGCCGACAACGCCAGCCTGTGGAAGCGGGTCTGGGAGCAGGTCGCCCTCAAGGAAATGCCGCCGCCCAAGCAATCCGACCAGCCCGCCCTGGCGCAGCGCCTCGAAATCTCGACCTGGATCACCGAGGGCCTGATGCAGGCCCTCCAAGACCACGGCGGCTTCATCGACCACCTCCGCCCCGCCAAGGGAAATCACCTCGACCACGATCTCCTCTTTGGCTCCCGGCCCAAAAATCTTCAGCCGACATCGACCCCAGCCCGCCTGTGGCGCCTTCACCCTCAGGAGCAACTGGTCCGCCTCAACGACCTCATTTGCCTCAAGCGACCCTACAACCCCGAGCGCCCCGGCCTCTGGACGCACGGCGACCACATCCCCTCTAACCTCGAAGGGGAAATCAAAGTCTACTTCGGCTTAGATCAATACCTCACCTCCTTCGACGACGCCTACAGCATCGGAGTAAGCGGCTTCCAGTCTAGCCTTTCTATGATTCGGGACCGCGGCTTGCGCAACTACCCCTTTCTCTACTCCGTGAATAGCGCGGAGGCCCTCCAGATCTCCGGCGTCGCCGAAAAAGTCCTCCGCTACATGGCCCGCGGCCCCGCCGCCGAACCCTATCAGTTCACTGACGACATCGAAAAAATACCCGGCCAATACCGCAACCTCAATCTTATTTTCTATGGCACCGCAATCAAGCGGCCCTTGACCCCGCTCTATGAGCTGATGAAAAATCCGGGCGTCAGCGACGACCGCCTAAGCGAAGTCATCCGCTTTTTGTTTCAAGCCCTCACGCTGAGGCCGCCAAGTCAGGCCGAAACCGCCCGCTACCTGGAAATTGTGAACCAGTCTATCCAGGAGGTCGGCAAGGAAGAAGGGGTCATCCTGGGCCTCACCCCCCTTTTCCTCGACCGCGATGCCCTGTTTCGCCCGGAGTTGTGCCCCGAGGGGATCCCCGACGCCCACGGGCGCACCCTGCTCCAAGGCGACGAACTGGCCCTGGCCATCAACGCCGCCTTCTCCTACATCGTCCCCGATGCCGATCACCTCAAAACCGCCCTGGCCGAGGGCCACTTGAAGACGCGCGACGATGTGAAGCGGGAAGTCACCCGCATCCTCAACGACGACCGCATCCGAAAACCTCGGGTGCTCCAGTTTTTCCGGGACTTTTTCGACTATGACCGCGCCCCTGGTATCTGCAAAGACCGCAAGTTCCTCGAGGAGGAGGGGGGCCACTTCGATACCTATTACGCGGCCATGCTCAGCATGGTCGCCAACACCGACGGCCTGATTGAATTGATCCTTCAGGAAGACAAAAACGTCCTCAAGGAGTTGCTGACGACGAATCGCGTCATCTACCAGCCGGCTAGCTCGGGCGCCAACTTCCGCGACGGGATCTTATTCCTTACTGACATCGCCTATTATATGGTGCGGGGCAAGCAGTGGGAGCCCCTCCGGGACTTCTCCGAAATTGCCATCCCTCCCACCAGTGAAAACAAACTGCTCATCGAAAGGGCGCAGCGAGAAATCGAGCAGCACAACATGCGGCACCACATCTTTCCCAATCCCTCCCAGCCCATCTACGTCCGCCAATCGCCCTTTGACAAAGGCCGATTCCCCCCCGCGATGAACGCCCTCAAGGCGATCACCACCGTCGACCCCAAGGAGCGCCTCGGCATCCTCACGCATCCCGTTTGGTTAGTGGCGCACTCCGACGCCATGGACAACCACGCCATTTTGCGCGGCCGCTGGATCCGAGAGCGCCTCCTCGGCGATGCCGTGCCGGACATTCCTATCACCGTTGACGCCAAGTTGCCCGTGGAACCTGAGTCCACCTTGCGCCAGCGGATGCACGTCCTGCACGCCCCGGAATGCTGGCGCTGCCATCAAAAAATGGATCCGCTCGGCCTGCCCTTCGAAATGTATAACCAACTCGGCCTGGTGCGCGACCGCGACAAGGGAAAGCCCGTAGATGCCAGCGGCGAAATCACCCGCAGCGGCGACCCCGCCTTGGAGGGACCAGTGAACAGCCCCATGGAAATGCTGCAAAAACTCGCCGCCAGCGAGCGGGTGCAGCAGGTATTTGTGCGCCATGCGTTTCGCTTTTGGATGGGGCGCAATGAAACCATCAATGACGCCCCCATCCTCCAAGAAGCCTTTCAAGCCTACCGCGACCACGGGGGAAGCATGAAGGCAATCCTCGCGGTCCTGCTGACGTCGGATGCGTTTCTCTACCGCCAAAAGTTCCCCTAGCCCCGCGCTGCTCCGCGCCCCTGGGCTGCGGGAGGCGACGGGTGCAGCTGCCGCACCTTTTCCTTCAATTCCTTGCCGGGCTTGAACTTGACCACCGCCCGGGCGGGTATGGCCACCGCGAGTTCGGGGTTTTTCGGATTGCGCCCGACCTTGGGTTTGGTCACCCGGATTTCGAAGCTGCCAAAATTGCGCAGCACCACATCGGCGTTTTCAGACAGGTGGGTGGTGACGTTGTCCAAAAAGAGTTGCAGGACGTCGAAGACTTCGTTTTGCGTCAGCCCGGTTTGATCGCTGATCTGAATCACGAGGTCGCGTTTAGTGACGGAGGCCATGGGAGAATGATAGTAGAAATAATAAAAGCTGGGAGGGGAGCGCGGGAAACCTTATGCGCAGCCCCCCGGTGAAATCCATAGAGTTTTTTTAAACGCGGAAAAAATCCCCCTAATATCATCCAATTGGCCAAGCTCCTAAATCTGCCCCGGCGGCTGCGCTTGGGCGTAAAGTTTGTCGAAGGCGCGGGAGCGGTTGGCGTAGGGCGGATAAGTGCTCGGCGCGGCGCCTGGGGGAAGGTAGCGCCAATGCTTGTAAAGCCACATCCAATGGGCGGGGTGCTCGCGCAGCACCGGCTCAATGACATCCCAGCAGGCCTGGGCCGCCTCCTGCCAGGAGGTGTCCGGGGCGAGCGGAATGGGATCCATAAAGCGGAGCTGCCAGCGGCCATCGGGCAGCGGCAGGGCCAGAGCGGGCACCAGCGGCAGCCCCGTGCGGGCGGCTAGGGCCACATGCAGCACGCTGATGCTAGACCACCGCCCGAAGCGGCGAATCGCCACCGCGCTTTGGTCGGGATGGACATTCAGGTCTACCAGGGCGGCGGCGCTCCCCCCCCTGCGCAGGTGGCGAAAGAGGCGCAGCATGGCCCCCTCTTGGGGAATAATGACCTGCCCCGCCAGGGAGCGCAGGCGGCGAAAAATGCCGGTCAGCGGCGGGTTTTTGAAGTCCTGCGCGATGATCATGCTGGGCCCAAAGCGCAGGGCCCGGCCCAGGCTGAGCCACTCAAAATTGCCGCAGTGCGCGGTGGCAAAAATGCAGCCCCCCTCCTTCGCGGCGCGCTCCGCCGCAGGGCTGTCGCACTGCAACTCAAAATAGCGGTCCCAGTGCTCCGCGCGCAGCCGCCGCCCCCAGAACAACTCCAAAAAGGTGCGCGCAAAATTGCGGTAGTTGGCCCGCTCCAGCTGGCGCAGCTCCGCCGGGCTGCGGCTGGCCCCCAAGGCCATCTGGAGGTTCGCCCGAATGGTGCGGCGGCCGCGCCCGTCGAGCGCCCAGGCCACCGTTCCCAAAACCGCCCCCCCCACCCGCACCGCACCCAGCGGCAGGCAGGGAATCGCCCCCTCGGCAGCCGCCAGCAGGCCATGCTCCAAGCGAAAGCGCAGGCGCAACCACCAAGGGAGTTCACTGACAGGCACAGCCATGGACACCAGAAATAAAAGTCAGGGCCCCGGGGGAGGAACCGCCGCAGGAGCAGGGGCGGGCGCAGGGGCGGGCGAGATCCCCTCCGCGGGCTCGGGCGGCTTCGCCTGGAGGCGGTCCTCCCACTCGTGCAGGGCCACCCCAGCCCCCAGCCCCCCCATCTTTTCGAGCAAATCCAGGCAGCGCAGCCTCCAGGCAGCGTAGTTAGGGGCCTGGCGCGGTGCGTCGGCCGACGCCGGGAAAATCAGATAGGTGACTTTCAGGTCGCTCACCGGCCGCCGGTACGGCCCAGCCCCGGGGTCCACTTGGCGGGCCACGCGCAGGCTGGCCTCCCCGACCTTGGTGGTTGGCCCGTAGTCTCCCACCACCGCGGGCAGCAATTGGTTGCCGCAGATGACCACCGCATAGTCCCCAATCGCCGGAGCCCAGGCATTGCGCCCGGCATAACTTCGCAGCGATGAGGGAATGACGATAAAGGGGTCCTCCTGGCCGACCAGGTAACTGCGGCGCTTCAGGTCCGCCACCACCCGGGGAATCTCCTCCGTGCGGGCTGTTAGCACAGCCCGCTCCTCCTTGCTCAGCTTGGGGGCCTGGAGCTTCTCCTGGACCCCGAGGAGCTCCTCCTCTAGCTTGGGGATAACCGGGTTGAGCTGGTCGGTCCGCTTGGGCCACCCATAACTGGTAGTGGGCTGAAAATGCGACGACTTCAAAATGTAGTCATCGAACGACGGCATCCGGTCCCCATCGCTGCCGTCGGAAACCACGTCCATATCCGCTTGCATCAGGAGCATCTTTTGCCCGCTCCCGGGGTGCTCCAGTTCTAACAACGCATCGAGATCGTAAAAGTTGTGTCGGCTCAGCATGCGATCGAGCCGCTTCAGGTTGGCGGCCACCGCTTTTTCCTTCAAGTCGTAGAGATAGTGATAGAAGCCCGAAACCTTCCCCTGGGCCACCAGGCTCTCCAACTCGGGCAGGAGTTGGCCCAGTTGAGGATTGAGGGGCAGCAGTTGCGCAAAGCTGGTGGCCGGCTGGGGCACCCGCAGCCTAACAACCATTTCTACCACATAGGCGGCCTCCGAAGCCCGCTCCTCGGTGGCGGTGCCCCCGGCGCTCGGCACCAGCGAAGTCTTGAACCCAATCCCGCTAAAAAGCGTGCCCAGATCTCCGCCTTGCGGGCTCAGAGACGGGCCGGTCGGCAAGGCCGGTGGCGCACTCACCACCGGGACCTCGACCCGCTTTTCGACGATGCGCTCGCGCACCACAACCCGCGGGGGCCCCGCCTCCAGCGGCGGGAAAAGGCGCCGGGAAATCGCTCGCCCGACGCGCTGCCCCGGATCCGTGCCCAGCAGCGCCAAGCCTGCCGCCCCCGCCGCGAGCCATCCCCAACGCCCCCAACTAGGGGAGCGCCGCCGCAGCGGCCCGCCCGCGCGAAGCGGTGAGGAGGTGTCGAAGGGGTCGTCCTGCATGAAAAAATCTATTTGTGATGAAAGCACCGTGGCGGCGATCCCGCGGGCCCGCGAGCCAAAAATCGCGCCCTAGGGGGGCGCCTTCCGCTCGAGCGAAACGGCCACGGCATTGGCCTGCGGGGGCCCGGGCGTGCTGCGGCCGTCGCCGACCAACTGCTCCAAGCGGGCCCGGAGGCGGGCCGCGATTTCGGGGTGGGCGGCCGCGGCATTGTGCGCCTCCGCCGGGTCCGCGGCCAGATTGTAGAGCTGCACCGCGGGGAGTCCCCGCGCCGCCGCCGACCCCGGCGTAGGGGCGCTCCAGCCCCCGGAATCCGCCGCCAAGAGCAATTTCCAATCTCCTTCGCGCAGCGCAAAGGACCCGTTGATCGAGTGGTGCACCACCGGCGGGCGGGGCGGCGCCTCCGGCCGCTGCTCCAACTGCGGCAGCAAGCTCACGCTGTCCTCCCCGGCCTCGGGCGGCAGCGCTTTCCCCAGCCATCCCGCGCAGGTGGCCAAAAGATCCGTTAGGCAAATCGGGGCCTCCGAACTGCTGCCCGGCGCCACCCGCCCCGGCCAGCGCACCAGAAACGGCACCCGGTGCCCGCCCTCAAAGAGGTCGGCCTTGGCCCCCCGAAAGCCTCCGCTGACCTGGTGCCCGGCCGCCCGCAGCGCCCCCAAATCCGCCTGCGGAGAGCAGCCGTTGTCGCTGGTGACGATGAACACGGTCTGCCCGCCCAGGCCCGCCCCATCCACGGCCTCCAGGAGGCGGCCCACGGCGGCATCGGTCTCCATCACGAAATCCGCATAGGCATTGAGCCCGCTGCGCCCCCGCCATTCCGCGGAGGGCAAGATGGGGGTGTGCGGCGCCGTCAGCGGCAGGTACAGAAAAAACGGCCGCGCCGCGCTCTGCGCTTTGATGAAGGCCTCGGCGCGGGCCGTCAGCGCCCCCAGCACCTCCCCGGCCTCAAAATCCGCCGCCGCCGGGCCCCGCCGCGTCGCCCCTCCCGCCTTCCCCTCCACCATGGGAAAAGTCTTCTCCACCTCCGGCAGGCGCGCCACCCGATCGCCCTCCAAATAGGTGTACGGCGCCATGTCCAGCGAGGCCGCGATCCCAAAAAACTGCCCAAACCCCAGCGCCAGGGGCCCGCCGCCAAAGGGCTTTCGAAAATCTGCCTCCCAGCCCTTCGCCCCCGGCTCGATCCCGTCCGCAAACGCCCCCGCCGAACCCAAGCGCACCCAGCCGAGCCCGAGGTGCCACTTTCCGATGCAGGCAGTGACATACCCTTCCGCCTGCAAAAAGCTCGCCACCGTCAGCCGCCCGGGTTCAATCAGCGGCGGACTCATCCCCCCCAGCACGCCCTGCTGCAGGCGCGAGCGCCAAGCGTAGCGCCCCGTCAACACCCCATAGCGCGTCGGCGTGCACACCGCCGAACCCGCGTGCGCGTCTCCAAAGGACATGCCCTGGGCGCGCAGCCGGTCCATCTGGGGAGTGGCTATTTTACCTTGCGGATTGAGGCAGCGCACATCCCCGTAACCCAAATCATCCGCGAGGATGTACACCAAGTTCGGCGGCGCCGCCGCGGCCGCTACCAGGGAACACAGCAGGAACAAGATCGGTCGCATCCCTGCTACCAAACCGCAAAAAACTCCCCCTGTCACCCGCATTGTCGAAACCCCGCTCTTCCGCGGCCCCACAAAAAGCGCTGGCCATGGCGCCAAAAAAAGGGCACTTCCCTCTTGGCCCAGTTCTCCCGGGGCCCCGCGCTTCCTCCGCCCCCTTCTCCGCGGCCTCTCCCATCCCATCTCTGCCATGCCCTGCCGCCCTTCTTTCGTCTGCCGCCGCGCCCTCTCTGGCGGCGCCCTCGCCCTCAGCTTGCTGGCCGCCTCCTGCCGCCTCCCCCACGGCGAGGCCCGGGCCAAGGCCAAGCAGCGCGACCTCCTCCGCGCCGACTTGGCCCCCGCCGTCCCCCGCGATGGCATCCCCGTAGCCCAGCCGGTCCCCGGGCTGAGCGGCTACGTTTTCAGCCCCCACCTCCCCGGCCACCACCTGATCGACGCCAGGCGCACCTCCCCAGGGGCCCTGCTGCTCTGCCCCTATACCAAGCGCCCCATGCGCCTGCCCACTTTTCCACCGCCCCAGCCCCCCAAACCAGCCGCCCCAGTTCCCCAGCGCCCCCCTACCCCGCCCCAATCCCTTTCCATCCGCTGCGCCCTCCCCGCTCCCCTTGCCCCCAGCGCGGTCCGCATCCCCGGCCGCCCGGGCTTCGTCTACAGCCCCTTCGCCTCCAAAAATCGCCTCGTCGACGTCGCCAACATCGCCCCCGGCGCCGAGGTCAAATGCCCCTACACCAAAAAAATCTTCCGCGTCCCCCCCCTCCTGCCCGAGGAACTAGCCCCCCCGCCCGCCGCCGCCCCACCTGCTCCTCCCGAGCCTGCTCCTCCCGAGCCTGCTCCGGTTAAAACCCCCGAGCCAGCCCCGGCCCCAGCTCCCGAGCCAGCCCCGGCGGAACCGCCAGCCGCGGCGCCGAACCAAGCCGCCGCGCCGCCCAACGCGCCGCCTGAACCGGCTGCCTCAGCCCCAGCCCCAGCCCCAGCCGCTGCCGCTGCCGCCGCGCCATCCGAACCCGCGCCGGAACCGGCGCCCGCCGCCCCCGCGCCCGCCGCCCCCGAGTCGGTCGCGCCAAATCCGGCCGCCCCTGCGCCGACCGCCCCCGAGGCCACCCCGCCTGCCGCGGCGCCCGCTCCGGAGGCGACCCCCCAAGCACCCTAACGAGAAGCAGCGCCTCAGCGCCGCCCGCCCCAGGCGTGGCAGGCCTCGATCCAGCGCTCCATGTGGGCCGCCCAGGTCAGGGGCAAAACCGTGGCCCGAGCGGCGCTTCCCAGGGCCGCCCGCTCCTCCGAGGCCCGCGCCAGGGCCCAGCGCAACCGCTCGGCCAATTCCTCCGCGCTGGAGGGGTCCCGGAGAACCGCGCCGTTCACTCCTTCCCGGACGAATTCGGAGGCCCCATCCGCGGCTGAAATCACCCCGGGCAAGCCAGACGCCATGCTCTGCAGCACGGTGTTGGCGCAGGCGTCGTAATAGCTCGGGTGGACAAACCAATCCGCCGCTTGGTACCAGGGCCGCAAGTCCGCCCGCCCCACCTCGCGGACCCGCGCGGCTAAGCCGAGCCGCCAGATGGAGCCGCGCCAGGAGTCGAGGGACTGCCCGGCCACCCAAAGGTGGGCCTGGGGCACCTCCACCAGGGCCCGCAGCAAAGTGCCGAGGCCCTTGCGCCGATGGTCCAGCGAGGCAAACAAGAGCTGCGGTTCCTCCTCCTTCATGCCCAGGGCACGGCGCAAGGCGGCGCGGGCCGCCGGGTCCGCCGCGGGCTGCCAGCGCTGCGCGTCCACCGCGGTGTGGATCACCGAAACTCGCTCCGGCGAAACCTGATAGGCTTCCTCCAGTTCGCCCCGCACCTTAGCGGAATTCACAATGAAGTGCCGGGTCTCTCCGCCCACATAGAGGCGGCGCTCCAGGGCTAATTCTAGCTGATTTTTCGGCCGGGCGCGCTTCCACCAGGGCAGCATCCGAGAATAATGCCAATGGCAGCCGCCCCCCGCCCGATGCAGGTCCTGCCGCCAGGTGCGCCCAAATCCGAGCACCGCGTCCACTCCCAAATCCGGCACCAGGGCCGCGCTGCGCTCCGCAAAGCGCGCTAGGGTGCCCCGGCTGCTCAGGCCCGGCGGGATGAGCCGGATTTCATCTGCCAAGGCCCGCGCGGCCTCGTCGATGCGGCTCGCCACCAGCACCAACTCGTGCCCCGCCGCGCGCAACTCCCCGGCAAATTCCCCCAAATACCCCTCCAGCCCGCCCCCCTTCACAAACTGGTGATAGACCAAGGCCAGCCTCATCCGCCCCCTCCCTCCCTGGGGCCGCGCGGGCCGCCCTGATGCTCGTGCTCATAGCCCCGGCTGTGCCGCACAAAGGTCTGATAGGCGGTGCTCCACGCTATCCACAGCCCGGGAAACCCATCCAAAAAACCCCGGCGCAAAAAATAGGCCCTCACAAATCTCCAGCACGGCCGAAATAGGGTCTCCGCCAAGGACCACGCCTTCCCCGCCGCTAGCTGGCGCTTCAAATACTCGTCCGCGAAAATATTGATCTTCTCCACGTAGCGCGCCATGGAGGGAAAGGAAAAATGGTAGAGATCTCCCCGGCACGCCCGCACCGGGCCCGCCACCTCCAGCTTGTCGTGCTCCGGACTCCCCCCCCAGCGCGCCGCCGCCCGGCGCACCAAGCGCAACTTGCGGTCCGGATACCAATCCCCGTGCCGAATCCAGCGCCCCAAAAACCACACCAGCCGCGGAAAACTGGCGCCATCGCAGCGCACCGCATCGCCCTCAAAAAAAGCCACCAATTCCGCCCGCATGGCCCCGGAAACCTCCTCGTCCGCGTCCAGCGCCAACACCCAGGGCTGTCGGCATTGCTCCAGCGCCGCTTGCTTCTGATCCCGGTAGCCCAGCCAATCCTGCCGCAGCCACCGCGCCCCGTGGCGCCCCGCAATCTCCTCGGTGGCATCCGTCGACCCGCTGTCCATCACCACGATCTCCGACGCCAACCCAGCCACGCTGCCCAAACAGCGCTCCAGATTGGCGGCCTCATTCAAGGTGATGACACAGACCGATAGCGGAAGCGGAGTCATGAAATAGTTGGCGAGGTCGGCACCGCCGCTCCCCCTCTTCCCCATGGCCTGCGATTCCCCGCCCCGCCAACGGAAAATCGCGGCGCGGCGGTTGACACTCTGCACCCTGGCGCAGAAGTTGACCCTGTCACCCCCCTCCGCCCATGGCTATCCGGCTCGATAAAGCAATCATAAGAGGTGAGATCACCAACCAAACCCCAGGCCTGGTCACCGGGCGCATCTGGCTCCTGGGACAAGGCGAACCCCTCGAACTCACCCTCCAGGGCAACGCCTTGCGCGACCTCGCCGGCTGCCACCTGTCCTTCGAAAATCCCGATCCCCGCCCGGACCCCTCCACCGCCATCGTCGCCACCCAACAACACGGCGTCGTCGGCGATATGACCGCTTCCCGCAAATCCCGCATTCCCACCATCAGCCACGAGGAAATGCTCGACTACCTCGAAGCCAAACTCCCCATCCCCACCCGCGTCGCCAATACCCTCTACCTCGAGTGGTTCAGCGAACTCAACGGACGCATGGTCATCGAAACCGCCGACTGCCACCTCCGCATCTCCATCCCCGATTGGACCATGTCCGCCGAAGCGGAAACCCTCCAAGTCCGCGCCAGCCAAGCCAATTTCCACGCCTACCTCGACTCCATCACCGGCGGCCCCAATGCCGACGACGATGAAGAAGAAGAAGAATTTGAAGAAGAGGAAGACGACGACTTCTCCAGCTTGGACGAAGACGAACTCGACGCCGACCCCGCCCTCGCCCACCAGGACCCCACCAGCGACTCCCTCATCGAGGTCAACATCGAAGCCGAAGACGAACTCCCCCTCGACGAATTCGAGTGGGAACAGGAACTCCGCGAGGCCGACCGCCGCGCCGAAGCCTACCAAGAAGCCTTCGACCGCTACCGCGAACACCCCCATCGCGAACGCCTCATCGCCGAAGCCATGGGCTGGGAACCCGAGGAAGTCGAAGAATTCCGCGACGACTGGCAGGACGTCACCGAAAGCCTCCAGGCCCAAGACCCCGACGAAATGCTCGAAAATGCCGGCATGTTCAGCGAAGACGAAGAGGGCGCCCACCACCCCCTCAGCCGCCGCGCCATGGACTTCGCCCTCCGCCTCCAGCGCGACGCCAAGGCCCGCGGCCTCTTCGAAGGCGACATCGCCCGCGACCACCCCGTCCTCAGCGTCATCGTCAGCATCATCGCCCTCGGCGGCAAACTCGCCGCCGCCCTCGACGGCACCATGCACGGCTACGATCCCGAACCTGGCTTCGTCATCGCCATGCTCAAGCGCGCCCAAGTCCCCCTCAACGAGGCCCTCCACGCCCTCTCCTCCATCCAACTCACCGGACTCCCCCGCGATACCCGCCAGTGGCTCATCGCCGCCCGCTCCGAACTCTTCGACCTCCGCAAAGACATCCTCGACCTCATGAGCGACCTCCGCAAATAGCCCGCTGCCCGCTGCCCGCTGCCCGCTGCCCGCTGCCCACATCCCACTTCCGCTCCCGCTCCCGCTGCCCGCTTTCATGAAACCCTCCCGCTTC
>CANHIJ010000006.1 GCA_947460575.1 Verrucomicrobiales bacterium
CCCCCTTCGTCACCTCCGTCTTCCCCATGTAAAAGGTGCTCACCGTCACTTGCCTGACCGGGCCCTCATAATACTCACCCTCTCCGAAGGAGTCCCCCATCGAAAAAGCCCCAGCAGAGATCAACGCAAAGCCTGGAAGTGTCTGCAATTCATTCACCACCACACCAAAGCGCACCTGCGGGCTGTATTGTCCATTCCAGTCCGCCCCGGCATTCCACGTCAGCGCCTTCCCCGTCCCGGTGCTCACCCCAACACCCACCGCCCCCGTCACCGAAACCGCAGGCACGTTAAAAGTGGCCCTACCATCCTCAGAAAAAATCTCCAGGCGCACCTCCACCATGGCCGTGTCCGCTGCGACGTCGTAGGTGATATCCACCAACTTCGTGCCCTCCCGCTGCACCGCCTTCACGTTGCTCACCACCGGATTCGCCGCCCGCCCCGGCAGCGCCCCCGAGATCAAAGCGGCGGCGCACAGCGCCGCCGCGCAGCCCAGAGAAGCACTGGAGAAAAGCAGGGACATGGAATGCTGAAAGTGAAGAGGGGTGAAACAAAAAAAACCGCCAAGGCGCCGCGCCACCGAGCCCATCCTGCCAAGAGGAGGACAAACTGCGGAGACCTCTCCCTATAACGTCCTCACACCCTTGTCCAGCCATTCCCCTCACCGCTAGACCTCCCTTCTCCAACTTCTCTTGCTTCCCTGATGTCTGGGTAGCGACAATTCTGACGATGAATGCCACCGGAAACAGCGACGCACAAGGTGACCGTCACCACCTCCGCAGCAGCCTCAGCCCCAGCGCCCCCATCTGTTCAGTAGGCCTTCCCACCCGGACCGCACCGATCACCTCGTCCTTCTCCAAAAACTCCACCACCCACTGCCCACCATCCCCCGCTTCCGGACCCTCCAGGAAGCCAAAGGAAATCAGGATCTTCCCCTCCGTCCCGGGTGCCACGTCCAACATGAACCCGGACGCTACCTTCCTCGCCCACAGCACCTCCAGTGTGATCTCCCCGTCCAGCGCCTTGTCCCTCAAACCAGGATGCCCGCCCTGCTCGGGGCGCTGGGGCACATGGTGGGCAATGGACCACCTACTTGACCACCTCCATTGCCCGAATCCAGCGGTTAGGGTGACTGGATGACCCGGGCAACCTCGAAGTCCAAGTCCCACCGCCACGAGCCGGCGTAGACCATCATGCGGACCTGTAGCACCGCGGCCCAGACCTGCCACGGTCGGCAGGCATACAAGTGCCCCACGCATCGTCCTACAGCCCCATGCAGCCGTGTCCGTCTGCTGCTGCAATGATCAGTGCCGTGAGTTCCATCTTGAATTCAGGGCTCTTTTCAGAGCCCACAGTGTGATCTGCATTTCCAGCTTAATTAACTCCTGAAACATCCTGGTATGCAGTGCCATTACTGGGAACAGGTAATCAAATCTGTAATCAAATAACATTTTTTGAGTACTACTTTATCCGCCTTTCCCCGTAAAAACGCAGCTGGAGCGGGTGATCAGAATCGAACTGACGTATCAAGCTTGGGAAGCTCGTGTTCTACCATTGAACTACACCCGCGAAGGCAGCAAAAGCCGGTGACAGTCCATAGCAGGGCGTGGGCAGAACGCAAAGGGATTTCGCGCCGCCGACAAGGTTTGCGGAAAATCGTGAGGGGGGCGCGGGCCGCGCGGGCCTGGCGGGGTCGGAATGCGGCTGGTGTCAGCTGGAGCAGCCGCAGCCGGTGCCGCAGGAGGCAGCGCGGCGCGCGGCGAGCTTTTCCTCCAGGGCCAAGGCGGTTGGGGTGATGGAGAGGCCACCGAGGTTGGTGCAGCGCAGCTCCCGGGGCATTTGGGTGGCCACCTGCTTGGCGGTGTCGATGACTTCGTCGAGGGGAATGATGGGGTCGTAGCCCGCCAGGGCCATGTTGGCGCAGGAAAGGGCATTGCTCGCGGCCATGACATTTTTGCCGAGGCAGGGGACTTCCACGCGGTTGGCCACCGGGTCGCAGATCAGGCCGATCATGCTTTGCAGGGCCATAGAGGCGGCGGCCACGGACTGGGCCAGGGTGCCTCCCGCGAGGGTCACCAGGGCGGCGGCGGCCATGCTAGCGGCGGAACCGCCCTCGGCTTGGCAGCCCCCGACTTCGGCGGCAAAGGTCCAGCGGGTCGCAATGAAGACCCCGATCAACCCGCTCGCCAGCAGCGCTCGGGCCATGGCCTCTTCGTCAAGTCCCATGGCTTCGGCCATCGCCACCACCGCGCCCGGCAGGGCCGCGCAGGCCCCGGCGGTGGGAGCGGCCACGATGACGCCCATGGAACTTTTGACCTCCATGAGGGCCGTGACGTAGAGAATGATCCGGTTGAGGGCTCCTCCGTCTAACAAGCGACCCTCGCGCATAAGCTCGTCAAAGCGCCCGCATTGGTGGCCGAGGACGCGGTCTTCGTAGTGCGTCCCGGCGATGCCCTCGGCGATGGAGCGGCGCACGATCCGGACGATTTCCCCCATTTTGGCGAGGACTTCGGCTTCGCTGAGGCCACCGCGCTCCCGTTCGTAAGCCACCGCCCACTGCCAGAGCGGCAGGCCCCGCCCCGCATCCACGGCCAACAACTCCGCGCAGGAGCCAAAGGGAACCTGGGTCCCGCGGCGCGTCTGCACGGGTAAAACCGGGCCGAGGCGCCGGACCGCGAGCAGCCCTGGCAGGTCGGCCAACAAGGCGTCGCCCACAAAAATCGCGGCCTTCACTTCGATCAATTGGCGGTGCTCCGCCTGGTGCAGCAGAATGGCATCAGCGGCAAAGCGAGCCTGGAGGAGCGCCACCACCTCCGGCCCCGTCCCATCCACCCACAGCAGCGTCTCGCAGCAATCACCAAAAAGGGAGACCGCAAAGCCATCGAGGTCGATCACCTCCATCATCCCCCCGCCCGTGGAAATGGCGCGGAGGGTGTGGGTTTCCCGCGCGCTGCGCAAAGTTAGGCGATAGGTATTGGGGTGGGGGTCCCCGGCGTCCACCGTCTCAATGGCCAGGCGCACCCCGGCCTCGCGCAAGGCCTGCGGCGAACCCGGAAGGCGGGCGTCGGCCGCGTCCCAGCCTAACAACCCACCAAAAAGGCCCATGTCCGAGCCCTGGGTGTCGTGCGTCGTCGGCAGCGAACCCTGGCGATCAAACTCCACCAGCAGGTCCGCAAAATCTCCCTCCATTAAGTCGCGGGCCAAGCGGCCAATGCGGAGGGCCGCGGCGCAGTGCGAACTCGAGGGGCCCCGCATCACCGGGCCAATCACGTCGTTAAAAATACTGACTAACATTTTTATAAAGATGGCCGCCGCGGCGCGGGCTGGAGAAGTTTAGGAGAGGATTTCGGAGACGACCCGGCCGTGGACATCGGTGAGGCGGAAGTCGCGGCCTTGGAAGCGGTAGGTGAGGCGTTCGTGGTCGAGGCCGAGGAGGTGGAGGATGGTGGCCTGGAGGTCGTGGACGTGGACCTTGCCGGTGGCGACGCTGAAGCCGAGTTCGTCGGTTTCGCCGTGGCTGAAGCCTTGCTTGACCCCGCCGCCGGCGAGGAAGACGGAAAAGGCGTCGGGGAAATGGTCGCGGCCGAGGACGTCGCCTCCGGCGGTGCGGCCTTCGCGGAAGGGGGTGCGGCCGAATTCGCCGCCCCACACGATGAGGGTGTCGTCGAGCAGCCCGCGCTGGCGAAGGTCGCGGATGAGAGCGGCGACGGGTTTGTCGGTGCGGCGCATTTTGTCGGTCAAGCCGCCGCGGATGTCCTCGCCGGCGCCGGTGCCGTGGAAGTCCCAACCCCAGTCAAAGAGATGGACGAAGCGGACCCCCTGCTCGAGGAGGCGGCGCGCCAGGAGGCAGTTGTTAGCAAAGCTAGAGTCGCCCGGCACGGCTCCGTAGTCGGCAAGAATTTCTGGAGCCTCGCGGGAGATGTCCATGACTTCGGGGACGCTAGTCTGCATGCGGAAGGCCAATTCGTATTGGGCGATGCGAGTGGCGGTTTCGGGGTGGCCCATTTCCGCGGCTTGTTCCTCATTTAAGTCGCGCAGGGCATCGAGGGTTTGGCGGCGCAGCTTGCGGTCCATGCCGGGAGGGTCGCCGACGTAGAGCACCGGATCGCCTTTAGAGCGGCACTGGACGCCTTGATAGACCGAGGGGATGAAGCCGGTGCCCCAACAACTTTGCCCTCCGCTAGGCTGAACTCCGTTGCTGATGAGGACGACGAATCCGGGCAGGTTGTCGTTGGCCGAACCCAAGCCGTAGGTGACCCAGGAACCCATCGACGGGCGGCCTTGGCGGGCCGAACCAGTGAAGAGCAGAAGCTCGGCGGGGGCGTGGTTAAATTGCTCGGTGTACATCGATTTGACGACGCACATTTCGTTGGCCACCGACTGGAAATTGGGCACGGCGTCGGACATCCAGATGCCGCCGGGGCCGTGCTGGGAAAAGGTGCGGGGGGTGCCCATGAGTTTGGGGACGCCGCTAGTGAAGGCGAAGGTCTTGCCTTTGACAAATTCGTCAGGAGCCGCCTGGCCGTTGCGCTTCACGAGCTCGGGTTTGTAGTCAAAGATGTCGAGGTGGGGCGGACCTCCGGACATGTGCAGGTAGATGACGCGCTGCACCTTGGCGCGCCCGGGGGCGGGGCGGGCGGCGAAGGGGTTGGCCGCGGGGGCGGCGGCGGGGGCCTTTTCCCGCAGCGCTTCCAGCGCAATGGCGCCGAGGCTGAGTTGCCCCGCGCTGCGGAGGAAGTGGCGGCGAGTGCGATCCTGGAGAAATTCAAGTTCTGGATTCATATCAGTTAGCGCTTCATGAGGCTTTCGTCGAGATTGAGCAGGACATTGGCCACCGCGGTCCACGACGCCAGCTCCGCGGCCTCGGCCCCGGGTGGGAGCGGCCCCAGGGGGTCGGTGGCGAGCTGGAGGGCCCGCTCGGGGGCTTGGCGGAAGGTGGCGAGGGCCTCGGCTTGCAGCTTGACGAGCCGGGCCCGCTCGCGGTCCGAAGGCGGGCGGGACAGCACCCGCACAAAGGCGCGGCGGATGATTTCCTCCGGGCCCGCGGCGGGGTCGGCGAGGCTGCGGGCGAGGGCTTGGGCGGCCTCCACGAAGACGGGGTCGTTGAGGGCCACAAGCGCCTGCAGCGGAGTGTTGGTGCGGTTGCGCCGCAAAGTGCAGGTTTCCCGGCTCGGGGCGTCGAAGGTGGCTAGGGATGGATAGGGGCTAGTGCGCCGCCACTCGGTGTAGAGGGCCCGCCGGAAGCGGTCCTCCCCCGCGCTGGTTTGCCAGTCCAGCCCGCCGCCAAAGGCCGCCGAAAGACCCATGTTAGGGCGAGCGGGCTTGACCGAGGGACCGAGCATTTTTGGCGAGAGCAAACCGCCGACGGCGAGGGCCTGATCGCGCACCATTTCGGCAGACAGGCGCAGGCGGGGCCCGCGGGCGAGCAGGCGATTGTCGGGGTCGCGCTCGGCCATTCCGGGGGCCACTTTGGACGACTGCCGGTAGGTGGAAGAGGTGAGGAGGAGGCGGAGGAACTTTTTGAGGTCCCATTTTTCCCGGACCAACTCCGTCGCTAACCAGTCGAGCAATTCGGGGTGGGAGGGGAGATCGCCTTGGTTGCCAAACTCCTCGCTGGTGCGAACCAAGCCGATGCCGAAGAGGGCTTCCCAGTAGCGGTTGGCGATCACGCGGGCGGTGAGGGGGTTTTCTGGGTCGACTAACCAGCGCGCTAGGGTGAGGCGATTGCGCGGGGCATCGGGCGGGAGCGGGTGGAAGGCGGCCGGGACCCCTGGCTGAACTTCCTCGCCGAGGGCCTGCCAATTGCCGCGCAGCTGCACCTTGGTGACGCGGTGGTGCTCCGGCGGAAGGTCTTTCATGATCGGGACCGTGGTGAGCGGCATGGCTTCCCTTTGCTGGCGCACCGCGGCCAGGCGAAGGCGGGCGGGCTCCAGGCTGGGGGCGATTTCCCGCGCATAGTAGTCGAGCGCACGCGCTGGCGGCGCCGCCCCGCTAGGGGCGGGCGGCGCGGAGAAAACCTTGACCAATTCCGGCGGCAAGGTGGACCAAGCGGCGGCGCGGGAATCGCTGCTAGTGCTGAGGCGGAAGCGCCCTAAGGTGTGGTTAGGGTGAGGCGATTGCTGCTCGATGGTGACGGCCAAAGTGGCGCCTGCGGCATAGGGCAGCGGGGCCCCGAGTACGAGCATCAGGGAGTGCGCTTGGCCGGGGGCGCCGCCGATGGCCCAGCCCTTTTGCGAGGCGGGCGCGGCGCCGCGGCGGGGCGGCGGGGCGGCCTCGCCGAGCACGGAGTCCACCGAAAAGTCCGGCTGCTGGTAGTCGGCGACGGCGGCGGCCAGGGGAATGTCGCGGTCACCGGTCAAGGAGAACGCCGACTGCGCTGCGGCGGCGTTGTCGGCTTTTTCCCAGAGCGGGCGGCGCTCCGCGTCGAGGGCCACCACGCGGAAACCAGCCAGCCGTTCGCCTACCTCGGCGCGGTTCCACACCACAATGCGCTCGATCGACTGCGGGGACTTGAGGTCGACTTCCCACCAGGGATTTTCCGTATTGGGCGCGGTGTGGGCCACAGAATTGTGATGATATTCCGGGGCCGCATTGCCGTCGTTGGCGCGGGAGGCGGCGGCCACGTCGTAGGTGGAGCTTTGGGTTGCGAGACCCTGAGGCGCGATGTTCACGCCACCGCTAAAAACCTGCACCTCCGCCAGTTGCAGGGTTTTGTCCTTGCCAGGAAGTTCGATGCGCAGGAAGCGGGCCTGCAGGGGGGCGGATGGCTCCGGCGGGCGCAGGGTGGCGCGCACTCGGGTGACCACGAAATTCCCTCCGGCGTGGCCGGGGCCCTGCCCTGGCAAGTTCGCGTCCGGCAAGGCCTCCAATCGAAGTGCCGTCAGGGAGCCCGCTTCCGCGAGGGGAATTTCCAGCGCGTAGGTGTCCTGGGCGGCGGCGGCGGCTACGGAGACGGTGCCGTCGGCCTGCGGCGCTAGGGCCAGGCCCGCTTGGGATTTGAGCGCGGAGGGGACCGCCGGGCGCCAGGCGAGGGGCTCTCCTAGCGTCTGAGCCCATTGGGCAGCGGCGCGCTGCACCTCGGCAGAAGGCGACTGGAATTGGGCTTCCAAGGAGGCCATTTCGCCCTCCAGTTTGAGCCGCTCCGCTTTTTGTTCGCCGGTGTAAAAGGAGAGCAGCGGGGATTCGTCGCGGCGATCGGCGTCGTCGGTACTGTTGAGAAAAGCAAAGAGCCCGAAATACTCGGCGTGGGTGATGGGGTCGTATTTGTGCGTATGGCATTGGGCGCAGGCCATGGAGGTGCCCATCCATACGCCCAGCGTGGTGTTGACGCGGTCGACCACCGCAGCGTTGCGGAACTCTTCGTCGTTGGTACCCCCCTCGCTGTTAGTCATGGTATTGCGATGGAAAGCGGTGGCCACGATCTGCTCCTCAGTAGCGTTAGGGAGAAGGTCGCCGGCAATCTGTTCGAGGGTGAACTGATCGAAGGGTTTGTTTTCGTTGAACGACCGAATCACGTAGTCGCGAAACGGCCAAATGGGGCGGAAGGGGTCGTCGGCGTAGCCCGCGGAGTCGGCGTAGCGCGCTAGGTCGAGCCATTGGCGGGCCCAGTGTTCGCCGTAGGCGGGGGCGGCGAGCAGGCGGTCCACGAGGCGCTCGTAAGCCCCCGGCGCGGTATCGGCCAAAAAGGCCTCGCGGGCTTCCGGCGAAGGAGGCAGTCCGGTGAGGTCGAGGGTGGCGCGTCGCAGCAAGGTCGCGGGGTCGGCCTCGGGCTGAGCGGCGAGGCCCTCGCGCTGCAAGCGGTCCAGCACGAAGGCGTCCACGGGGGACACGTCGAGGCGGGGCGGGGCGGCGCGCTGGGGCTTTTCGTAGGACCAATGCTTGGTAAAATGGGCCCCCGCGCGAATCCATGCTTCAATGAGGGCGATGTCGGCGGGCGACAGTGCCTTGCCGGCTTTGGGGGGCGGCATGAGTTCGTCGGGATCGTGGCTGCGAAGGCGGGCCACGAGTTCGCTCTGCTCGGGGTGGCCGGGCACCACGGCTTGCTTGCCGCCGAGGTCCATCAGGGCACCTTCCGCCGTATCCAGGCGCAGCCCGTGGCTGCCGCGCGGTCCGCCTTTGCGCTGGTCTGGGTCGGGACCGTGGCAGCGCAGACAGCTATTAGAGAGGAGCGGGCGGATGTCGCGGTTGAAGGAGAGTGATGCCTCAGCCGCGCGAGTTGCTGGGGCGGCCATGGCCGCGAGCAGCGGAAGGAGGAAGAGAGAAGATGGGGGCTTCATGCGAGGGAGGGCGGATGGGCTACGCCCTATACGGAGCGGGAGCACCCAATCTTATAAACGGGTTTGTCGGCCAGGAGAGAAGCAAAGAATTTCGCCGCCAGCACCCGCCCGGAAGCATAGCCCGCCAAGCTGGCGCCGCCGTGGCCGTCCGGCCCAGCGTCCCACGGCCTTTGTGGAAGCCCGCGGCGCGGCCCGGTTTTCCCCAAAAACCCCTCCACCGCGCGCCCCCGCTCAGATTTCATGGGGCCGTCCGCAGCGGGCGGGACAGAAAATAAATCGGCAAGCCGAGGGCGCCCGGCGCGGCGGCGGCGGGGATATTGGCGAGTTCTTCGTGGTCCTCCCAGGGCTCGAGGTAAAAATCGATGGTTTGGCCGACCGCGGGGAGGGTGGAGGGAACCGGCTGCCCCTGGAGGCGGGTCCAGTCGGCAACGGCGATGCGCTTGGCTTCCAATTGGCCCATGAAAACCTGCTGGACGTCCCAGATGCTGAGGCCCAATAACTGATCCGGAAGCGGACTCGGCGGCGTCGGCAAGGCAGCTAGGGTGGCCTTGAGCTTGAGGCGAGCGGGGCGGGTGCGGGTGCTCATCCAAGCTTGGGCCACCTCGGCAGCTTGGCGGGCCTCGTCACTTCCCAGGGCGCGGCTCCACATAGCCACCCGGTCGAGGGTGCCGGACCAGGGAGTGCCATAGGGCTGGGGGTCGCCGAAACTGAGTTGCCCGGGGCCCCAAGCGGCCAGGCCGCTGCTGGGGAGTTGAAATTCCTGCCCCACCTGCCCGTCGAGCCAGCAGGAAAGGCGGTTATTTCGCAGGGAAAGCAAGAGGTGCACTGGGCGGTCGGACTCGATTGCAAGGTTCGTGAGGATCACGGGATACACTTGCGCCGGGCGCTCCGCGGTGCCGCCGAGGAGGACGCGCAGCACCAATTTCCGATCCACCCGGTAGAGCGCAAAGGCCTCGCGCCCATCGTCTAGCATGAGAGCCGCAAGGCGAACGCTCAGCGGCGGAGCGGCCGGGCGCTCCGTGAGGATCAGCTCCATCGACCAGGCCGACGCCGCGGCGGCCGACGCTCCTAATTTGGCAGCCACGGCGGGGTCGGCCGCGAACCAACCGCCCGAGGGGTCCATGCTGTGATAGCGCCCCCAGGTGGCGAAGCCCTGCGGCTTGAGAGAAGCCGCCGCCGCGGCGACCGGGGCGGGGCGCTGCGCGTGGTCCCAGGCGAAGACCAAATGGTCCGCGGCGCTGGGCCAGGGCGCAGGCTGCGGCCGCGGCGCCACCGCTGGTTGCTGCGGCAGGCTGCTCTGGACCGATCCCCCATTTTCCACCCAAAGGTCCGGGGAAAGCGCCCGCCGACCCTCAGTTAGGCGAACGACTTGCTCGATACGGCGCAAGTCTGGACGCAGGCGCCCTAGCGCGATATCCGCCACGCCGTCCTCCGCCACGTGGGGGCCAGTAAAAACGAGGAGCGTGGGATCGTTGCTCCAGCGCGGGTGGAGCAAGCCCCCATCCGACCAACCCGGGGCGCCCACAAAAGTCAGTTCCCAACCGGGGTCGAGATTGGGCGCAACGCAGCGGAGGCGGCGGCGCGAGCCGTCGAGAATCGCCGTGGCGTAACTGTCGTCGGAGGCCCCTGCGGGCCACCCGCCCGCGGCCAGGGGGCTCAAGGTTTGATCCGTTAGATTGGCCAGCCCAGCCTTGGGAAAGGGGAAGAGTCCGACCGCGCGCCGCCCGTCGCGGGACATCTGGAATTGCTCCGCGCCCACCGGAGTCGCCGTCCATATGATTTCGCGCTCGTCTGGGGAGGCAGGGAGAAAGCGGAGCAGCTTTTCGCCCTCGAGGCGTCCCGCCGCGCCGGGCCGCAAGCTCTCCAGGGCGTAGACGTATTCCTTGCCGTCCGCCGGATCGCGCCACCAGTCGACCGCCATGCCGGGACCGAGCACCCGGGCCGGGCCGTCCCAGGGCTGCAGGAGGATTTCCGGCGCGTAGGCGGTCTTTTCCCCTTGGGCGCTGCCATGGAGCCGCGTGTAGAGCACCGCGCTGCCGTCGCGGTTGATCAGGGGACGAGCAAAATCGGCCGCCTCAGCAGTTAGAGTTCGAACGCCGCGACCGTCGGCGGGATCGTAGACAGACACGTGGCGAGAGCCGCTCGGGGGCACTTCCTCGAGCCACGCCAGCCGGGCGGCCCGCCCCCCGAGGAGGGGGGCCAGATCGGCTAAGGGCCGGGCCGCCGCGGAGCCGGGTGGCGCCGCCGGAGGGGGCGGCGAGCACCCTGCCCCCAGGGCGGCAAAGGCCAAAAAAGCGAGGCGGAGGGCCGGACGGAAAATCATGCCTTAGCGATGGAACCAGATCCGGGGGGCTGCAATGGCGCGCGGAGCTACTTCAGGTTGTCCGGGAGAGCGGCGTCCTTCAATTTGACGTCCGTCTTGGCTCCAGCGTCGATCCACCACTTGATGACTGCCAATTCTTTTTCGCTGAGTTGATCTTTGTTAGAAGGCGGCATGTGCTCGTCTTCCTCCAGCGGCAACAGGGCGCGTTTCACCATCAAGCTTTCGCCAGATTTCCCGGCCACCACCACTGGCAAGCCGCTGTCGCCGTTCTTCATCAAATCCGCAAAAGTGTGCAGCCGCAGCTTGCCCTTGTCCTTTTCGGCGCCGTGGCAGCCGATGCATTTGGCCGCTAGAATCGGTTGAATCAGGGCGTCGTACACGGGCTTTTCTGGATCCGCCGCGACGGGGGCCGCGGGGGCGGCCGCGACCACGGCGGCGACCGCCGTCTTGACCTCTTGGTCCCAGCCCAAGTTGATCACCACGTCGGGCAATTTAGCGTGCAGGGCTTCCGCCGCGGGCTTGGTCGCCCCGGTCTGCCACACAAAGAGCCTTTTCAACTTGGGGAGCTTTTCCAACTTAGCGAGGCCCGCGTCGGTGATCTTGGTGTTAAAAAGATTGAGGTATTCCAGTTGCCCCAGGCCGAGGAGGGCGTCGATCCCGGCATCCGTGATAGCGGTGTTCGGGAGGTGGAGTTTTTTGAGGTTTTTCATTCCCGCCAGGCTGGCCAGCCCGCCATCGGTGACCTTGCTGCGGCTCAGGTTGAGCTCCGCCATCCGCTCGGCTAGAGGCGCAAATTTGGCCAACTCGCCGTCGCCGAATTTGTCCGCGATGTTGACGCAATTAAAAGTGAGGGCGGCATCATTTTGCGCCAGGGGAAGGATAGCCACGCCCAGCTCTTTTTCTAAAGCCTGCACCGGGGCCATGTCCGGCCCTGGAGCCGGGGCTGCTGGGGCTGGAGCCGCTGCTGGAACCGCTGCTGGGGCCGCTGCGGCCGCGGCTGGGTCTGGGGCCGCCGGCGGCGCTGGCGCTGGGGCGGCCGGTGCCGCTGGGGCCGCCTCGGGCGCTGGGGCGGCGGCGGGGCCGGGGGCGCCCGCCTCGCCCGGGGCTCCGGCGGCGGCGCGAGGGGCCTGGAGGAGCGCTTTGATTTTTTCCAAAATGGGCCCTGGAATGGAGGCATCGCTCAACTTGAGGTCGGGGCTGGCGCCGCTGTCGACCCACCACTGGAGCACCGCTAACTCCTCGGCGGTGACCTGCGCTTTGGCCTCCGGCGGCATGTGGTCTTCGTCCGCCAGAGGAAGGAGGATGCGGGCCACCGCCGCGCTCTGCGCCGATTGCTGCGGAACCACCGCCGCCTGCGCGCTGTCGCCAGCCAACAACATGGCGGCCGCGGTGTGGAGTTGCAGGGCTCCCTTTTGCTTTTCCAATCCGTGGCAGCTGACGCACTTGGATTCCATCAGGGGGGCGATCACCGCCGCGTAGACCGTCAACTCGGCCGCCGGAGTGGCCTGCGCCGCGGCGGAGCGGTTCGTCAGTTTTTGGACTTCCTTGAGAATGTCGCCGTGGGTCAGCGTGCCACCGAAGTGGCCAGCTACCACCAAGGCGGCCGCAGTGGTGAAAAGAGGGGCACGATAGAGAGATGAGGACATAAGTGGTTTTTTCTGCTGATAGTGGAGATTGGCGAGAAGGGTGACAAAGGCCAGCACCGGCACCGCGATACCGGACCAAAGGTGCCAATTCAAGATTTCATTGGCGTAGCCCCCGGAAAGGGAAAGGAAGTAGCCCGCGAGCACCGCCTGCATCGCGCTGAGAAACCCCAACCAAATCAAAAAAGTCACTGCACCATCGTGGCTCCGCAGCCGACCCGTGCCCAGTTCTAAGAGCGCCGCCGCCATCAAAACCCCAATCGGAAGGTGCAGCACCAGCGGATGAAATTTCCCCGCGACGCTCAACTCTAACGGCAGGGTAGACCCCCGGGGAAATTTGCCGAAGCAGAGGCCCAAGGCCACCGCAAACAGCGCAAAGACCGCCACAGCGGCAATTTTCTGAACGTCAGGGCGAAGAAGTCTGGCAAGCATGGGCAGTAAGACTAAGAGCGCGCCCGCAGGCTTCTTTCAATCGGACGCGCCGCGCCCAGATCCGCGAAAGCCCGATCTGCGGGATTCCCGTTGCGCCGTCCGGGGGGGGACCTTAGTGCGGCCCCATGAAACGCGACTCCCTGCCCGCCATCCTGCAAGCCTGCCGGACCCGCCGCATTTTAGTGGTAGGAGACGTGATGCTCGACCGCTTCATCCGCGGCAATGTCAGCCGCATTTCCCCGGAAGCTCCCGTGCCCGTGGTGCACGTCACCCGCGAGGACGCCTACCCCGGCGGGGCCGCCAACGTGGCCCGCAACTTGGCCCCCTTTGCCGCCCAGGTGCACGTCTTGGGGGTCACCGGCACCGGACCCCTAACTGACCAACTACACAGCCTGCTCACCCAGCACGGCATCGATACCTCCGGACTGCTCGCCAGCGAGGATCATGAAACCATCGTCAAAACCCGCGTCGTCGCCCGCGGCCAACAAGTGGCCCGAATCGACCGCGAAACCATCAAGGCGCCCTCCCCGGCCCTGGTGGCCCGGGCCCTAACTTGGCTCGACGCCATCCTGCCCCAGGTCGACGCCATCATCATCGAAGATTACGCCAAGGGCTTCCTCACGCAAGAACTGGTCGACGCCGTCACCACCCGGGCCGCCGCCCGCGGCCTTCCCGTCACCGTCGACCCCAACCCCGGCAATCCCCTGCGTTGGCACCAGGCGACCGCGGTCAAACCCAACCGCAAGGAGGCCTTCGAAGCCGCGGGCCTCCCCGACCCCGGCGATGTCCCCCTCGCGGCCCTGCTGGCACAACTCCCCGCCCTGGCGTCCCGACTGTGGGAGCACTGGGACGCCCGCCAATTGCTTATCACCCTCGGCGAACACGGCATGGCCCTGCTCCAAAAAGGACAAGCCCTTTACCACACTCCCACCCGCGCCCGCGAGGTCTTCGACGTCTCTGGAGCCGGCGATACCGCCATCGCTCTCTACACCCTAGCGCTCGCCGCGGGCTGCCCGCCCCCTCAGGCCGCCGCCATTTCTAACCTCGCCAGCGGCGTGGTCGTCGCCAAAGCGGGCACGGCGACCCTCAGCCCTGAAGAACTGTTAGAAGCAGCTGATCCCTGAGGGCTTTTTGGCACATTGGGGTTGGCAGAGCTCCATTTGGCGCGTCCCTTCCCCATCCTTTCCTTTCTTCCTTCCTCCCTCCACCGCACGTGTCCATCCGCCTGCTCATCGGCCTCGGCAATCCCGGCCCCGAATACGAAAACACCCGCCACAACGCGGGCTTCATGATCTTGGACCGCGTGGCCCAGCGCCTCGGAGCCAAGTGGGTCCGCGAGCGCAAATTCGAGGGTTGGTTCGCCCGCTCCGACGGCCTCTTTTTGCTCAAGCCCAAAACCTTCATGAACCTGAGCGGGCGCAGCGTGGCCGCGGTCTGCGGCTTTTATAAAATCCCGCCCTCCGACCTGCTGGCCATCTACGACGACGTCGCCCTGCCCGAGGGGCGCCTTCGCCTCAAGCCCTCCGGCTCCGCGGGCGGCCACAACGGCATCAAATCCATCATCGCCAGCCTGGGTAGCGACCAGTTCCCGCGGCTCCGTTTTGGCGTCGGCGCCGCGGACCGCCACTCCCTGGTCGACCACGTGCTGGGGCGCTTCGATCCCGCCTCTGCGGAGGAGCTGCACAAATCGCTTGAGAAAGCAGCGGATGCTGTCATTTTCGCCTCCCTTCGCGGGCTCGAGCCTGCGATGCATCACTTTAACCCTGGGGAACCGCCCCGTGCCAAACCCGCTAGGCCTGTGCCGTCCCCGGGCCCGGCCACCGCGGCCCCCAGCGTCCCCAACCCAAACGAATCCACATGAAGCGCAAATACGAAGGTCTCATCGTCCTCAACACCAAAGGCAAGGACGACACCGTCGATGCCCTCGTCTCCAAACTCGGTCGCGAGATGGAACTCGAAGGCATCACCCTCGACCAAATCGACCACATCGGCAAAAAGACCTTCCCCTACGGCAGCAAAAAGCTAACTGAAGGTTACTACGTCTCCTACCACCTCCAGGCCGAGCCCGCCAAGATCGACGCCCTCAAAACGAAGCTCAATCTCAACGCCGACGTCCACCAGCAGCACTACCAGCGCCGCGCCTAAGCGGCCCCCGCGGGGGCCCCTCGGGCCCGCTCCGCCCCATTTCCACATTTTATTCCGAGAGAAGGGCTTGCCGCAGGGCAAGCCCTTCGCTTTATTCGGCACCCACCCCTTTTCGCCATGGCCTCTCTCAACAAAGTAATGATCATCGGGAACCTCACGCGGGATCCTGAACTCCGCTACACCCCCAAGGGCCAGGCGGTGACCGATATCGCCCTCGCCGTCAACCGCCGCTACGTGGTCGACGGCGAAAAACGCGAGGAAGTCACCTACGTCGATGTCACGTTCTGGGGCAAAGGCGCCGAAATCATCGCCCAATACATGAAAAAGGGCAATCCCATGTACGTCGAAGGCCGCCTCCGCCTCGACAGTTGGGATGACAAAACCACCGGCCAAAAGCGCTCCCGCCTCACCGTCACCGGCGAAGAATTCCAGTTCCTCGGCGGCAAGGGCGAGGGCGGCGGCAGCAGCCAGCCGTACGACGACGAAGGCGGCTCCTCCCGCAGCAGCGGCAGCTCCTCCCCGCGCCCGCAAGCCCAGCAGCGCCCCAGCGGCGGCAGCAGCTCCGGTGGCTACAGCAGCGGCAGCGGCGGCGGCGGCGGCGGCGGCCCAGCCCCCTCCCGCCCCGACGCCTTCCCTCCCGGCCTCGACGACGACGAGATTCCTTTTTGACCTCAAAACCCGAGGAGGACCCGCCCCCGCGACCAAGCTTCCGGCCGCGCCTCCGCAGTACCCCAGCCATTTCCGTCGACTTCGGCGACCGGGCCGAATCCCCATTTCTAACGCATGTCCAACTCCCCCTGCCCCTCGGCATCCGACTCCGCCCCAGCCGCCAGAGTTTCCCCCGCCCCAGCCGTCGACCCGGCGGTCATGGCCCTCAAGCGCCAACAGCACCTTCTGATTTTCCTGACGGTGTTGATCGACCTGATTGGCTTCGGGATTTTGATTCCCGTCATCCAGCCGATTGCCGGGAAATTGGGGGCGCCGCTTTGGGTCGCCACCCTGCTGTTGGGGGTTTACAGCCTGATGCAATTCATTTTTTCGCCGGTGCTGGGCCGCCTCAGTGACCGGGTCGGCCGCGTCCCCGTGCTGGTGCTGAGCCTCTGGGCTTCGGTGGGAGGATACCTGACCATGTCCCTCGCGGTGAGCGGCTGGGTGCCTCCCCTGGTCGGGATTGTGCTGCTCTTTGCTGCCCGCGTCATCACCGGGATCGGCGGGGCCAGCATCAGCACTGCGCAAAGTTATCTCTCAGACATCACCGCCCCGGAAAAACGCGCCGGGGTCATGGGCATGATCGGAGCCGCCTTCGGCCTGGGGTTTATGATCGGCCCCGTGCTGGGAGGGGTCCTCTCGCACTGGGGGGGGAACGCCGCTCCCTTTCTCTTCGCCGCGGGCTTGAGTGTGCTCAATGTGCTGCTGATGGCGCGCCGCTTGCCCGAAACCCTTCCTCCCGAAAAACGCGGCGCCACTCGCGCCTCGCCTTCGGTCTTTGCGGTCGCCCTCGCCCACCGCGGTACCGCCCTCCCCCCTCTCCTGCTCGCTAACTTTCTCGCGATTGGAGCCTTCTCCACGATGACAGCGGCCTTTGTACTTTTCCTGGAAAACCACGCCTTATTTCAATTCAACGTCAAACAAATCGGCTATTGTTTTGGATTCATCGGCATCGTGGGCGTCGTCATCCAAGGCGGCCTGATTCGGCGCATCGCCAAGAATAACAATGAAGGCCAGCTGGCCCTCACCGGTTTGGTCCTGATGGTGATTGCGATGCTGTGGCTGCCCTTTAGCACCCCCTGGCTCTTCCTCGTTTTGAATATGTGGCTCATGGCCGCGGGAAACAGCCTGACTAATCCCTGCCTGAATACCTTGGCGAGCCGCTGCGGCACCCTGCAAAACCAAGGATTGACCATGGGGGCCATGGCGGGCGCCGGCAGCCTCGGGCGGTTTTTCGGAGCCCTCGTCGCTGGGCCGCTGCTGATGTTGAACCAGCAGAACACTTTGCAGTACGGCCGCTACGCCTTTCTCGCCGCCGCCCTCCTCATGGCCCTCGCTGTCTTGCCTCTGCGCGCGGCCGCCAAGTTCTCCGCGCAGCGCCCCTAGCCCTATGTCAGGGCCTGCGCCGCGGACGCAAGGCTATTGACGGACCTGCCTGCGGCTCTGAAGATGCGCCATGTCCGGCCCCCCTGCCCCGCCCGTCCGCCCTGCAATTTCCTCCCTGCGCTGGGTGCTGGGCTACCTCATGAAAGAAAAGGCCGTTTTCCTGCCTTCCCTAGCGGCGTTGTTTTTGACGGCGATGCTCTCCCTAGCCTTTCCTTGGTTTCTCAAGGAATTGATCGGCAATCCCACCGACGCCTTCAAGGCAGGCATTGATCCGGCCGCGGTCCTCGCCAAATCCAACCGGGTCGTCCTCGAATTGGTCGCCGTCCTGGCCCTCCAGGCCTTCGTCGCCTTTTGGCGCGTCCAGGGCTTCACCTATGCCGGGGAATCGGCCCTCAACCGCCTCCGCCGCGATCTCTTCAGCCACCTCGTCCGCCTCCCCATGCCTTTCTTCCAGGAACAACGCGCCGGAGCCCTGAGCAACCGCATCTCCGCCGACCTCGGCCTGGTCCGCGAGACCCTCCTCACCACCGTCCCCCAAGCCGTCCGGCAAACCGTGATTCTCATCGGTGGACTCTGCTTCATCTTCTTCGCCTCCTGGAAGCTCTCCCTCATCATGCTGGGAAGCGTGCCATTTGTGGTCCTAGCCATTGCCTTCTTCGGCAAAAAAGTGCGGGCTTTTTCCAAGGCCGCCCAGGATTCCCTCGCCGAAGCCGGCACCGTCATCGAAGAAACCGTGCAGGGCATCGCCGACGTCAAAGCCTTCACCAACGAACCCTTCGAGCAGACCCGCTATGATGGCGCCCTGCAACGCTTTTTCGGCGTCACCATGCGGGGCGCCAAAACCCGCGCCGCTTTTCTCTCCTTTATCATCTTCGCCCTCTTCGGCACCATCGCCTTCGTCGCCTGGTTCGGGGCCCGCATGTTAGCCCACGGCGAAATCAACGGGACAAACTTCATTTCCTTCATCCTCTTCTCTATCTTTGTGGGGGCCTCGCTCGGTTCCTTCCCCGAAATCATCTCCCAGTTTCAGCAAACCGCCGGGGCCACCGAGCGCCTCCGCGAACTGCTCGAACTCTCCCCCGAGCGCACCGATGGCGACGCCGCCCGGGGACTCACCGGCTCCCTCGCCTTCGAGGATCTCTCCTTCCGCTACCCCGCCCGCCCCGAAGCCCTCGTGCTCAACGGCCTCACCTTCCACATCAAACCCGGGCAGCGCGTCGCCCTGGTCGGCCCTTCCGGAGCCGGAAAATCCACCGTCTTCTCCCTCATTCTCGGCTTTAATCAGCCAGAGTCCGGCCAAATCCGCTTCGACGGCCAAGCAATCACTTCCCTCTCGCTGGAAGCCCTTCGCCAACAAATCGCCATCGTTCCCCAAGAAGTCCTCCTCTTTGGCGGCAGCATCCGTGAAAATATCGCCTACGGCAAACCCGGGGCCACGCTCGAAGAATTGCAGCAGGCCGCGCAGCAGGCCAACGCCTACGACTTCATCGCCGCTTTGCCCGAGAAATTTGAAACCCTGGTAGGTCCCCGGGGCACCAAGCTTTCCGGCGGCCAGCGCCAACGCATCGCCATCGCCCGCGCCATCCTCGCCGACCCCCGCATCCTCCTCCTCGACGAGGCCACCTCCGCCCTCGACTCCGAAAGCGAGCGCCTCGTCAATGAAGCCCTCGAGCGCCTCATGGCGGGCCGCACTAGCCTGGTCATCGCCCACCGCCTCTCCACCGTCCGCCACGCCGACCACATCCTCGTATTTAACCAGGGCAAAATCGTCGAAAGCGGCACCCACGACGAACTCATTGCCCACAACGGCACCTACCGATTCCTCGTGGAAACGCAATTGGTCTAGCTATAATAATGGCGGACGACGGTTTGCTCCGGCCTCTGCCCCGTGCCAATGACCCAGAAATTTGATCTGCGGCCTCTCCAAAAATACCGTCTAGCCTCCTCCGCTTTCCCGCTATGAAACCTCGCCTCGCCTCCCTCCTCCTGCTCCTGCTCCTTTCCAGCGCGGCGCTCCCCGGCCAGACCCCCGCGATCCCTGCCACACCGGCCCCGGCCAAACCCGCCGCGCCGCCCTCTAACAGACTAGCCCCCACCCAGGCCAACGTCCCGTACGGCTCCGATCCCCGCCAGGTCGTCGACTTCTGGCAAGCCGATACCGCCAAACCGGCCCCCTTTCTCATTTTCCTCCACGGCGGCAGTTGGATCAATGGCGACAAAAATGCCATCTACGACAACGGCCTCCTCACCTATCTCAAAGCTGGCATTTCCGTCGTCGCGGTCGAATACCGCCGCGTCCCCGCCGCCCACGCCGCGGGCCTCAAACCGCCCGTTCAGTGGCCCCTCCGCGATGCCGCCCGCGCCCTCCAGTTTGTGCGCCACCATGCCGCCGATTGGCACCTCGACAAATCCCGCGCCGCCGCTTCCGGTGGCTCCGCCGGTGCATGCTCCAGCCTCTGGCTCGCCCTCCATGCCGACCTCGCCGACCCCGCCAGCAGCGATCCCATTGCCCGCGAATCCACCCGCCTCACCTGCGCCGCCGTCAGCGGGGCCCAGACCTCCCTCGACCCCCAGCAAATGCAGGAGTGGATCCCCAACAGCACCTACGGCGGACACGCCTTTGGCATCGACCCCCACCCCGAAACCCCTAACGGACAATTCCTCGCTTTCCTCCAAGCCCGCGAATCGATCCTTCCCTGGATCCGGGAGTACTCGCCCTACGAACACGCCGACCGCGGTGATCCCCCCATCTACCTCGCTTACGGCTCCGCCCCCTCCCTAGGCCAGCCCCAAAAGGACCCCACCCACAGCGCCAACTTCGGAGTCAAACTGCAAGAAAAACTCCAGGCCGCGGGCGTCCCCTGCCAATTGCACTACCCAGGCTCACCTGGGGAAACCGCTCCCACCATGGCCGATTATATCTGCGCCCAACTCAACGGAAAACCCCAGCCTTGAAGCCTCCCGGTTCTTTTCCTCCGTTTCCTTTCTTCCAAAAATCGCCGAGAAATCCAGCCCTCTCGCTTCGTACCCCAAACTCATGAAAAAATGCCTCTCGTTTGCCGTCGCCGCCGCCCTAGCGGCTTCTTTATTCACCGCCCGCGCCGATGAGGCCAAGGGCGAATGGAAATCCCTCTTCAACGGCAAGGACCTCAGCGGCTGGAAGGTCAATGAGGAAAACCCCACCGCCTTTAGCGTGGCCGACGGCGCCATCCACATCAAGGGCGGCCGCGCTCACCTCTTCTACGCCGGCGAAGTCGGCGGCGCCAAGTTCCGCAACTTTGAGTTCAAGGCCAAGGTGATGACCAAGAAAAACGCTAACAGCGGCATCTACTTCGCCACCGAGTACCAAAAGGACGGCTGGCCCGCCAAGGGCTACGAATGCCAAGTCAATAACTCCTTCGACAAAGACCCTCGCCGCACCGCCAGCCTCTATGCCGTCAAGGACGTCACCGATAAACTGGTGCCCGACGACACCTGGTTCGACTACCACATCAAGGTCCAGGGCCAACAAATCACCATCAGCATCAACGGCAAAGTCGTCACCGAGTACACCGAAAAACCCGGCGACGTCCGCGGCGGTGGCATGGAAGGCCGCTGGATCAAGGAGGGCGGCACCTTTGCCTTCCAGGCCCACGACCCAGGCTGCGAAGCCTTCTACAAGGACATCATGGTCAAAACTCTGCCCTGAGCCCTAACCTGGAGCGCCCCCCAACCCTAAGCCAAACCACTCCGCCTGCGGCGGCCCGGTCCTTTGACCCGGCCGCCGCTTTGCTGATCCCCTAGCCCATTCGCCTTATGTTCCTCCGCTCTCTCTTCCTCTCCTCCTGCCTGCTCGCCTCCGCCTCCGCCCAGGTCGCCACCCCACTCTTCAACGGCAAGGACCTGTCCGGCTGGACCACCAGCGACGGCAAACCCGTCACCGCTGGCTGGGTCGTCGAACCGGGCGGCATCCTCCACCGCGCCGCTAAGGGCGGCGACCTCTTCACCGCGAGCGAATACGGCAATTTCGAACTCTCTTGGGAATGGAAAATCTCCCCTGGCGGCAACAGCGGCCTCAAATACCGCGTCCAAGCCTATCCAGAAAAAGGCTTCCTCGGCTGCGAATACCAAATCCTCGACGACCTCAACCACCCCGATGGAAAAATCGGGCCACACCGCCAAACCGCTGCCCTCTACGACATCCTCCCCCCTTCGCCTAGCAAGCCTCTCCTCCCGGTCGGCCAGTGGAATCTTTCCAAAGTGGTAGTCAAAGACCAGACCTTTGAGCACTGGCTTAATGGCCAAAAGGTCCTCGCCGTTGACCTAACTAGCGATGTCTTCAAGACCGCGCGCGCCCAGAGCAAGTTCAAGGCCGCGGTCGGCTTCGCGGAAAACCCCAAAGGCCGCATCATGATCCAGGACCACCAGGATGAAGCCTGGTTCCGCCATATCACGCTCAAGCCGCTCTGAGCCCTCAGAGCGCCCGCAGCGCGGCGGCAATCGGCAGCCGCGCCGCCCGCAGCGCCGGAAACAGCCCCCCGCAAATCCCTAGCCCACAGGCCAGGGCAATGGCCTGCCCCAACAGCAGCGGCGTCACCGCAAAGGCAAAAGTCACCTGACTAAACGTCTGGAAATTCATCGTAGCCGCCTGGTACCCGTCAAAGGCCAGCCAGGCGGCCCCCGCCCCCACCGCCCCTCCCGCCAAGGCCAAGCACAGGGACTCCACCAGCACCGAGGCCACCACCGGAGCCGCCCCAAACCCAATCGCCCGCAGCGTGGCGATCTCCCGCGTGCGCGCCGACACTGCGCTGTACATCGTGTTGAGCGCCCCAAACAGCGCTCCCACCGCCATCATCGCCGCGATGAAAACCCCAATCCCCATGATGAATCCAGAGGTTAAACTGCTCTGGTCCGCGTAGTGGTCGGAGAGCCGGGCCGCTTTGACCTCCAACTGAGGGTTGGCCCCCAGCGCCTCCTGAAAGCCCGCAAAAGCCTCGGCCGACTCGAGCCGAACGTACACCGACTGGAAGCCGGACGGCCGGTGGTACGCCGGCTGCAGCACCGCCGCATCGGTCCAAATCTCCGATTCCCCAATCCCCCCGCCCGTCGCAAACACGCCCACGACATCCCAACTATTCTGCCCCACTTGCAGCCGACGCCCCACCTCGAGCCCCGCAAAGGCCCGCGCTGCGCCCGCCCCCACGATCACTTCATTTTTTCCTAACTCAAAGCGCCGACCCTCCACCATCCGGATGTCCCCGCGCACCGCAAAGGCCGCCGCCCCCACCCCGCGCAAAGGCACGTTAGCGCTCGTGCCAGTGGAACGCTTCAGCACGTCGATGATGACAAACAACTCCGCAGAGGCCAAGGCCCCCTCCGCTCCCTGCAAAACCCCCGGAGCGTCCCCGATCAGCCGCGCCTCTTCCCGACTCAACCCGCTCGTCATTTCGCTGTCCGCCCCCGCCCGCAGCACGATGGCCGCATCCGGCGCCCCCGAAACCGTCATCGCCCGCCGGAAGCCCGCCGCAATCGCCAACACCCCCGTCAGCACCGCCACCACCCCCGCAATGCCCACCGCCGCCGCCACCGCCGAACCCCACCGCGCCGGAATGCTCCGCAGGTTGAAGGCCGCGATCGAACAGATCTGAGCAAGCGTATTCACAGGGCGCTACAACTCGATTCTCCTAGCCACAGGCGACCGCCCCGCCGCCCCCTGGCGCCACCTCAAAAGGCGGAGCCCCCGCGGGAGCTCCGCCGCCTCATTAGTTCGAAAACTCGGAGTTAGTGGCACCCGCAACCTTCTCCACAGCTGCCGCCGCTCTGTTCGGGGGCGAGCTCATTTTCCCGCGGGATGCGCCCCAATTCCAGGGTCCGGCTGACGTAGGCCATGATGAAGCTTTCCATTTCCTGGAGCAGGCCGCGCGCCTGCATGAAGGCCTGCACGGGAGGCTCATTCAAGGTGACCCGGCGCAGTTCCTCAAAAGCCTGGCCCTCGTCCTCGGAAATCGCTTCCCCGGCCATTTCCTTCCGCTGCAACTGCTCGCTCATTTCGGCAAGCTTAGCGTAGCCCGCCGTGGCCGCGGGGTCATTCATGAACCGGGCAATCTGCTCGCGGGCATTGCCGACATTGTCGTCCTCCAGCAAGGCCTCACAGAGTTCCCGGATCTTGTCGCCCAGGTCCACCTTCTGCACGCGGTCGTCGTCTACTCCAATAATTAAGCTCATAATGGGCACCGATACCCCATTCCGGCAAGCCCTGCCACCTCGGAATTCGGGAAATTCCCCTCCCCCCAACCTCTCCCCCGCGCCCCGCGCGGGGGAGAAACCACCGCTCACGACTGCTTGGATTTGTCGAACTGGGCGTCGAATACAATCTTGGAACTTGGGAAGTCCACCCGCTTGGTGAACGCGCAGCTTTCCGCCGCCCCGAATTCCCGGTCCATCCCGCCGTCTTCCCACTCAATGCTGAGCGGCCCGGCATAGCCGATATCGTTGAGCGCCCGGATGATCTTTTCAAAGTTGATATTGCCCCGGCCTACCGACTTGAAGTCCCAATAGCGGTTCGGCTTGTGGAAGTCCACATGCCCGCCAAAAACTCCCGCCTCCGCGCCACTGTCGCCCCAAGCCACATCCTTCATGTGCACGTGGAAAATCCGGTCGTGGAATTTGCGGATGAACCCCACGTAGTCCACCCCTTGATAGCCAAAGTGGCTAGGATCATAATTAAATCCAAAGGCTGGATGGTAGTCCAGGGCCTGCAGCGCCCGCTCCGCGCTGGCGATGTCGAAGGCAATCTCGGTGGGATGCACTTCCAGGGCATAGCGAATCCCCAGCTTCTGGTATTCATCGAGAATCGGTTTGAAGCGGCGCGCGAAATCCTTAAATCCATTTTCAATCTGCCCCGGCAGCACCGGCGGAAAGCTGTAGCAGAGATGCCAAATGCTCGACCCAGTGAACCCATTGACCACCTTGACCCCAAAGCGAGCGGCCGCCTGGGCCGTCTTGATCAATTCCTCGGCGGCCCGCTGGCGCACCCCTTCAGGATTGCCGTCCCCGTAAATATAATCCGGCAAAATCGTCTGGTGCCGTTCGTCGATAAGGTCGCAGACCGCCTGCCCTACCAGGTGCGTGGAAATGGCGTGGCACTGGAGCCCGTGAGCTTGGAGCTGCTGGCGACGCTGGTCACAATACGCCTGGTCGGCTTTGGCCACTTCAAAGTGGTCCCCCCAGCAAGCGAGCTCCACGCCATCATAGCCAAATGATTTGGCCTTGCTCAGCATGGTCTCAATGGGCAAATCGGCCCACTGGCCGGTGAAAAGTGTTACGGGTCTAGGCATGGTCGGTGGTTGGTTGACGAGAATCGTTCGGGATTGCGCCGCGCAAGCGACGCGCAGACCAATGCCATGCCTCCCCGGCCCCCTGCAATCAAAAACCTCCACCGACATGCCCTCCGCTGACCTGCCCACCTCCCACCCCCGCTACCTGTCGCTCCTCACCCGCGAGCGCATCGTTGCCGGGGTAGCACGCGGCGTCACCTCCCTCCACGGCCTCATCGCCCACGGCCGCGGCGAAGCGTTCGACTACCTCCTCGGCGAGCGCACCCACCCCTTCGCAGAAGGCGCCATCGCCGCCGCCGCCGCCGCCCTCCGCGCCGCCCGCCATCCCGTCATCTCCGTCAACGGCAACGCCTGCGCCCTCGCCGCCACAGAACTCGTCGCCCTCGCCAACACTTGCGGCGCCGCCCTCGAGGTCAACATCTTCCACACCTCCCCAGCCCGCGAACAAGCCATCCGCGACATGCTCCGGGAATGCGGCGCCCCTCGCGTGCTGCTTCCTAGCCAAACCCACGCGATCGAACACATCGACCACAACCGCAAGTGGGTCCACCCCGAAGGCATCTTCATCGCCGATGTCGTCTGCGTCCCCCTCGAAGATGGCGACCGCTGCCAAGCCCTCGTTGACAATGGCAAGGTGGTCATCACCATCGACCTCAATCCCCTCTCCCGCACCGCCCGCACCGCCCACATCACCATCGTCGACAACCTGACGCGCTGCCTACCCCTCCTGGTAGACGCCGCCGCCAAGGCCGACCCGGCCGCCAGCTCGAACTGGAACAACCGCGCAGCCCTAGCCGCGGCGGAACAGGCTATCCGCCAGCCCCGCCTCGCCTAGCGCAAGCTGACTCGCAGCCGAGTGTATTGGCGCAGCCCCGAAGTCCCCAGCGGCGCCGCCGCCCGCACCGTCACCCGCTCCGCCGGTCCCAAGTCCATTATATCCACCAGCTCCACCGCCGCTGGGATCCAAGCCCCCGCCTCCAGCGAGTCCGACTGCTCCACTTGATAGACCACATCCTCCGCAGCGAGGTTGCGCTGATAGGAGAAAGTGAGATACCTCCCCGGCACCGGGGGCGACCCCACCTGGTATACCTCCGCTGAGCCGCGCCATGGGCCCGCCCCATCGGCAACCCAGGGATTCGTTCCCAGGGCATATTCCTGGAAGTGGTTTAAGCCATCCCCGTCTGCATCGCCGTCATCGCGGTCGATCCCCTGGGCGGCCTTCCAAGAACGAAACGTCGCCGCGTCTCCCGCCGTCGGCGACCCACCCAGGGCCACACTGCGCCGCCAGTTCTGCGGAAGCGCGGGATCCGGTCGGCTCGCCGGATTAAGCAATACCAGGCTGTGGCCCGATCCATCGGCCGCCGTCGGCCAGGGCGCGGCCTCGCCATAACTAAAGTCCACTACCACCGCGCCATCCGCCTGTTTGAGCGAAAGGCGCTCCCCATTGTTGTCCAGCGACCCCCCAAAGGAGCCCGCGATCATGGTATCGAAACCGTTCCCATAGCGCTTCCGAAAAGCTGCCAGATTTTCGCACACCACCACCCGACCACCCGGCGGGAGCAGCGTGGTGGAATTCGCCACCTCCGCAAAATGGAAGTCGATGCCGTGGAAGAAATAGGCTCCTCGCAGGTCCACAGCCTGCGGGCCGACATTTTGCAACTCCATCCACTCGAAATCCCCCGCATTCAGAAAGCCCGCCGCGATCTCCTCGGGACTCGCTGCCGCCGGGTGGTACATGATCTCGCTGACCACCACATTGGCGGCACTAGCCACCTGCGCGTTAACTAAAAAATCCTGCTGGTGCAGCGCGCTCCAGATCCCCGAGGCATCGCGCACCCGCGCCCGCACCGTGGCCACGCCCTCCGGCAAATACAACTTGCTCCCGCCAATCGCGCGCGTGGCGCCCAGCCGACAGTCGAAGCTGATATCGCTCGAGGTCCCATTCGCCTGGTGAATTTCCACCGCCACGGTGTTCGTCCCCACCCGCAACCGGGCCAGCGGCAAATCGCCAAAGGTAAGGAAATTTTGCCCGTCGTCTCCGGCATTGGCCTGGGAATAGGCCAAGTGCGAAGGTTCCCCCGCCGCCATGTTGTCGCGCACCAGTTCCGCCCCATTCAAATACACCACCGCCCCGTCGTCGCGCTTGAGATTCAATGTCAAGTTAGACAAGCCCGCCAAATCTGCCGCGCTGGCCACCTCAAAAGTGCTGAGGAAGTAAGTCGTGGGATATTTGCTATTCCCATTTAAACCGTAACTGACCGCAGGGGGGTTCTCATCGCCGTCGCCGTAGCCCAATTGCCCCGCCTGCGGCCCTTTCCATCCGCTCGCCACAAAGCCCGGCTGCCGCCAGGCGGTGCCCTGGTTGCTCCCGTCGTCGAGGTAGCGCCACTGCGTGCCCGTCGGCCCATCGACCACAAAGCTCACGCGAGCCTCAATGCCGCCAAGGTACGCCTGCGCCGAAGGGTCAAGCCCCCCGCCCACCTGCCGGGGGTCCACCCCGTTGACCGTATAATAAATCGAGCTACTGCCGGAGGTTAGGGTCAGGGGAGTATCCGCCGCCAACTCCCCCCCCGCCTGACTCATCGTCGGCGCCGCTACCGCGGGGTACAGACCCGCCCCTTGCAGCAAAGGCAGCAACTGGGCGCTGCGCCCGCTAAACCACCCCAATGTCGCATTGGCCGCCCCGCGCCAAGTATTGGCCGTAAGCGGCGGCTCGGTCTTCGAATCCCCCCAGCGGGCCGACTCCGCGATGATAGCGCTCTCCACCGTGGCCGCCCGACTCGCCCATCTGGCCTGGTTGCGCGCCGTTTGCAACACCCCTCGCGGCGAAATGAGATGCCGGTGCACCCGGTCCGCAAAGCGCATCCGGTATTCCGCATTGGGTGCCAAATCCTGGTGCAAAAATTGCGGATTCGACTTCGCTAGGGTATTCCAACTCCCACTCGTCGGATTGTTGAACGGCCCCACTCGGTCGTTCGCCGCGGCCCCCGCATTCAGGCTGTGCTCGCCGTCGTGCTGAATGTGCAAAAACCCGCGCCCCCCGCGCCGATCCCGCAGCGAATAGAAATTATTTGGGCTGTCGTTGCCCAAAAATGCCGACAGCGGCGAGTCCGTATTGCCCGAAAAAAAGACGATCAGCATGTCGTCGATCAGGTTGTCTACATCCAACAGCACCGGGTCCGCGGTCGCCGTGACCCCATCGGCCGCCCGCCCCATCATCCTGAAATACGCCTGATTCTTCTGCGCCTGGCTGGTGGTCGCCGGGCCGTACGGCGCGGTCGGGGATTGATTTGAATTGATAAAATAGCACGCCCGCGATTGATTCCACAAGTCCGTCCAGGCCTGGAGGTCCCCCGCCGTCGGATTGATCACATAGCCCGCCGAGGTCTCCACTTTGACCACGTCGTAGTCCTCATCGCGCCCCCCAAAATACCGCGCCGCATAGTTCGCCTCCGCCCGCTCCTCAATTTGGTATAGGCCCCAGTATAAGCCATTCAAATACAGGTGCACAAAGCGGCCCCGCGCCGACGGTTGCTTCATGGCCAACTGGGTGTCCCGGCACCACAGCTCCCGCAGAAAAGTGTTGGAGCCATCCCCCCCAAACGACCAGGAATAATTTTGCGCCGTCTGCAGGTCAAATTTATCAAAAGTGGTCGCCGCCGAATCGTCGCCCGGGTAGAGCGGATAGTCTAACTGCCCGGCCCCGTAGTCCGAGCGAAACAAAATGCGAAAGGCGTGCTTGGGATTGTCCGAAGAACGCGAATAGCCGCCCCGCACGCGCAGGCCACAGTTCTCTTGAAAACCCTGCGCTGGGGTGTTGGGATCGTTTAACATCTCAATGCTGGCCTCCCGCTCCCAGGCAAAGCCATCCTCTCCCGCGTGGTTGTAGATCCCCGTCGCCGGATCCACCAGGCTGGCCACCGGCACGCTGACGCACACGCTGGGAATCGCCTGCAGGGCCGCTACCACCTGCGCCACCCCGCCCACCGAGGGGTCGCTGGCGTTGACAATGGCGGGGTCCATGCCGTAGTCGAATTCCTGGCCGTTTGAGAAATACTTATCAGGCCCAGCACCGCCCGGCCACGCCGCACTGGGCGGGGTGCCCGCCTGCTTCACCACTTCACCCAAAAATAGGTAAGTGTTGGTGTCAGTATTGGTAGAGTCATAGCCCGCCTTGAACGCCGCCACCCGGACCACCCGCGTACTCGGAATGGCAATGAGGGCGGTGGGCGGGCTCAGTCCATCTGGCGGGGCCACCAGGATCCCGTTGGTTTCGCTGGGCTTAGAACCGTCTAGCGTATAGCGCAGCGACGCCCCCGCGGTGCTCGTCGTAACCGCGAGCGTAAAAGGCGCCGCATAGAGTCCCCGCTTATGGCTGAAAGTCGTATCCGCCACCATCCCCAGCGAAGTCGGCGTCGTGTTCAGGCTTCCCGGCGTCGCCTGCTTGAAAAAATACGGCCCGCCCGGCCGCCGCGCCCCTCCCGTTAGGCTCGGCAAAGCCAAAAATGAGCTGTCGCTGGCCGCCACGTTCAGGGCGTGCACTGCCAGCTTATTGCTCCCCACCACCAGGGCCGCCTTGAAAGCGGTGACGTTGAAATATTCCGGGGCCAGCGACACCGCAGCCTCGCGGCTGGCCGTTGCCACCGCGTTCCACCCCGGCACCGCCGGAGCATTGCGGGCCGCAATCGGCGTCCCGTTGAGATAGGCGACAAAGCCATCGTTGTAGCTCATCCCCAGGTTGAGCGCGCTAAGGCCGCCAATCGCCTCCTCGCTAGCGAGGGTGAAACTGGAGCGCAAATAACAGGAAGTCCGCACGTTCAGCATTGCCGCCTGCACATTGGTGGCGATCACCGCCCCACTCCCCGCGCTGCTCCCGTCGGGCAACGTCGCCACCGCCAGTCCGCCTGCGGCGGTGTCCCCCAGCAGGCGAAACCCCCCATTGAACGCGCCATGGCTCCCGCTCTGGGCAAACAACTCCACTTCATCCCCCCCGTAGTTCTCAAAAAACACATACTCAAACTTGTGCGCTCCCGCGCTCAGCGAGCCCACCGTCTTAAAAAAACTCTGCGGCCCATGCCCGGTGTCGTCGCTGATCAGGGTCTCCCCGGCATCGCTAAAATCACCGTCGCCATTGATGTCCAGGCGCAAGCGCGAGCCGTCGTCCGAATTGACCCCAAAGGTCCACGCCCCCGCCGCCGGAATCGTCACATACCCACTGGCCCGCAGCCCATGGGTCTCTCCCGGCAGCGCAAAGGGCACATTGCCCGCCGGAAAAACCCCGTCCGCGCCGTCGCCCAAAAAATTGATGACCCGCCGGATCTGAGTTTGACTCACCAGGCTAGGCGGATTGGGCGCGCCTGCCAGGGCCGCGTCCAGCTTCGCGAGGGTCCCCAAATCGGCGTTGGTCTGCACCTCCTTCACCGTCATCCCCGGCACCAGTAGACCAAACCCTAGCCCGGTGGCCCCACTCGCCCAAGCCGCGTCGTCAAACCCCGGCGCCGTCCAAGTCGCCACCTCCAAAGCCCCGCTCGCTGGGATCAAGTACTTGGCGGTCTGCCCCGCCGCCACCAGCGTGCTCGCCGAAAACGCCACCCCGTAGCTCACATCCTTTTGCTGCGCGGGATAGGTTGGCGCAAAAACCGTCGCCAACGTCCCGTCCGGCGCGCTCAGCGCCAAATACTCGCCCCCTGCCGCCAGCGAAAAATTGGTGTGCAGCGGCCCCGCCGGATTGGTCCGATGCTTCCCCGACGCGAACACCAGACGAAACTCTCCCGGTTGCAGCGTTACCGCCGGAAAAACCCACTTCCCCAGATTCGCCGCGCTATCGCTCAGGCGCCACCCCGCCAAATCAACCGCCACCGCATCGGGATTGTGTATCTCCACCCAATCCACCCTAGCCCCATCTTCGTCGACCAAACCCGTCTCGTTATCGGCCATAAACTCAGATATGATCGGAGCCCCCCGCAGCCCGGACTCCGGCACCAGGCAAAGGACGCCGCCCATCCAGGCCGCTAGACAATAGGTTCGTGAAGTCATCATAAAATGGCGCGCCATCCGCCGACGCAGTGCAGACGATGCACCCCGCGGCGGCGGTTCGGCCCCCACTAGGACGCATTTCAAGCCCAAGTGCAACAATCCCGTCACCTCCGTCGCCCATTCCTCCGGCGCTTCCGCCCTCCCCAGATCGCCCTTGCGCCCGCGGCCCCGTCCTCCCCTCCTTGGAAGATGGAAATCTACGTCCTCCAGGATGGCGCCCGGCGCGGCCCCTTCCTCCCCTTCAAGCTGCGTGAACTCATGGAGGATCGCTCCATCCTCCCCTCCGACCCCGGCTGGATTGAGGGCATGGAGGCCTGGGCTCCCCTAGAATCCATCGAAGCCCTCAGCTCCTGGATGCCCCGCCCGCCCCAAGAGCCTCCTCCGCTTCCTTCCCCTAGCCAAGGGGCGCAGCCCCCCGCCTCTCCCAGTACGAGCGCAACTTCCGCCGAAGGCAGTGCCCGCCGCCAGCGCGCCTGGCTGCGCTGGTTCGCCCGCACCGTGGACGAAATGCTCTGGTTCGCCCTCCTTTGGTCCATCGGCCTCGCCGCGGGCTGGCTCGACCTCTGGGATTTTGTCTTCCGCCACCCCGTCCTCCTCTTTGGGCCACCGGCGCTGTGGATTCCCCTAGAAGCCTTCCTCCTCAGCCGCTGGAGCACCACTCCAGGAAAATGGCTCCTCGGCATGCGCGTCGCCGACGCCGACGGGCAACCCCTCTCTTTCCCAGCAGCCCTCAAGCGCTCCGTCCTCGTCCTCTGCACTGGCAACGGCTTCGGCCTCCCCTTCATGCTCCTCCTTCCCATGCTCCAAGCGGCCATGTCTTGGACCCTCTACCGCCGCACTGGCAGCACCCTTTGGGACCGCGCCTCCGCTTCTCAAGTCGAGCACGCTCCGCCCCCTTCCCTCGGCCTCATCGCCATTGGCGCCACCCTCCTCTCTTGGGTCGCCCTGGGCACTTGGATTTCCCTTGCACTACCACTTCCGCCCGACTTTCCGCCGGAGCAGCGCCAGCCCATTCAGGAAATTCGCCAGCAGTTTCAAAACAGCTGGAATCAACTGCACTCTTCTCCCCCAGCCCCTAAAAAATCGCCCGCGGCCGCCTAGCCACCTCATTCCCATGGGCCTCGCGCCCCTCCCTGCGGGGCCGCTTCTCCTCCTCCAGCGGGCGGAATCTCCAATAGCAAAAACCAGCGCCGCCAGGCCCGCGGCAGGGCAGCTCCGCGAGGCGAACGCAGTGCACCGGGCGCCCGCTCCCGTACTCCTGGCCCACCAGGGACTCGCTCACCGTATACACCTGACCCGCCTTCGGCACTTCCGCAAAGGACTGATATACCGCCGCCGCAAAATCATCAAAAAGGCATACGACCTTGTGGCCGACGACGGGCGGAATGGCTATCATTGATTGGAATAGTAAAGTGGATCACATCGCGGGGAGCCGCCTAGCCGCGCGCCAGGTAGCTTCTCTCAACTCCCTCACCTTAACGCAGGGGGTAGGACATTCGCGGGGTGACAAAGCCAAAAAATGGATTCATTTTGCCCCCAATGCCCCCTCGCCTCTCCCCCCCGCGCTCCGGCGCCACTCGCCCCGCCCTCTGGCGAGTCATGGAAATCCACCACATCCTGCGCCGCGGCTCCTTCCCCAATTGCACCACCCTATCCAAATCCATCGAAGTCACCCCCAAAACCATTCAGCGCGACCTCAGCTTCATGCGCGACCAACTCGGCCTCCCCTTGGCCTACGACCCCATCCAGCACGGCTTTTACTATACCCTCGCAGTTCACGATTTTCCCCTGCTGCACCTCTCCCGCCACGACCTGGTGGCCCTCTTCCTCGCCCGCCATGCCCTCGCTCCCCTGCGCGGCACCCGCTTGGAGCAAATGCTCGGGGAGAGCTTCCGCAAAATCGCCGAGGCCTGCCCCGGCGAAGTTTCCCTCCAGTGGGAGGAACTGGAAACGGCCTTCTCTGTCAAAGCCGTCGGCGTCTTGGCCTCTGGCGTCAGCCTCCTCAGCAAACTTCTCGACGCGGTCATGAACCGGAGCACCGCGAGCTTCCTCTACCACAAGCTGGGATCCACCGAGCCAGAGCGCCGCCAGGTCTACCCCTATCACCTCGGCCAGATCGAGCAGGGCTGGTATCTCCTCGCCTTTGACCCCCAGCGCCAAGCCATCCGCACCTTCGCCCTGCAGCGCATCAGCCAACTTCGCCTCCTCAAAACCCAGTTCATCCGCCCGGTCGACTTCAACGCCGCGGCCTACCTCGGCGGCGGCTTCGGAGTGTGGAACTACCCAAACCACTCCGCCCAGGGCTACCAAGTCTGCATCCGCTTCCACGGCTGGGCCGCCCGCGTCGTCGCCGAGCGCCAATGGCACGCCTCCCAGCAGGTCGTCCCCCTCGACCCCGCGGGACATACCATCGAATTCCGCGCCACCCTCTCCGGCCTCGAAGAAATCACCCGCTGGGTCCTCAGCTATGGCGGCCAGGCCCATGTCCTCGCCCCGGCCCAGCTCCAGCAGCGCGTCCGCGCCGAAGCCGCCAAAATGCTGGCCCACGGCGACTCCCCCGCCGCCCCCCCTACCCCTCCCAAAACCTAAGCATAAGCCACCCTCGCCTCACTCCCCCAAAGCCCACAAATAATCCCGCGTCCGCACGTATAACCGCTTGCCCACCAGCGCCGGCGTCGCCGCAATCGGACTATCTAACTTCACTTGCTGACACACCTTCAGACCCGCCCCCACCTCCGCGATCGTCACCACCCCGCGCAAAGAGCAAAAGCAAATCCGCCGCCCATCGCTAATCGGGGAAGCAAAGTAATCGCCCGCCCCCTCCGGCGCCAAGCGCTCCTTCTCAAACAACACCTTGCCACTAGCCGCCTCCGTGGCCGTCACCATGCCCCCCTCCTGCACCACCACTAGCTTGCCCTCCACCAGCACCGGAGAAGTCACCTTGGCAATCCCCCGCTGATGCCGCCAGAGCAGGTGGGTATCGCTCAAATCTCCCCCCGCTCCCGCCGGGTCTCGCACCGCTAGCAACCCATAGTCAGCCCGCCGCAAATACGCCACGCAAGCCGCTACTTCCTCCTTCCCGACCCAACCGTCGCGGTCCCGATCAAAAAAATCAAACCCCCCGTCCTTCTGCAGCGGCACCGCCTCGGCCCGGCTCAGTCGACCGTCGCCGTCGATGTCCGCCGCCAACAATAGGGCCTCCATTTGCGCCGGCAATGCCGCCCCCCCACCCAGGCTGCGCGACATCAAATACAGCGCCCCCTCCCCCAGCACTGGGCTCGGGCAAACGCTCACCGCCTCCAGCCCGCCCACCGTCCAGCGCGCTGCGCCACTCGCTAGATCATAGCCCGTGGCCTGCAGATTTCCCGAAACCACCAAGTCCGCGCGATCCCCGCGCCGCCACACCACCGGACAGGTATAGTTGCTCACCGCCCCCGGCCGCTCGGTCCGCCACCGCGTCCGCCCGTCGCTCGGCTCTATTGATATCAGATAGGATTTTCCACCTTGCTGGTCTGCGCATAACAATAATTTTCCCTCGGCCAAAACCGGCGAAGTCCCGCTCCCATTGACCACAAACGGCGCCTCCAGGGGATGGCGCCACAATTCCTTTCCAGCGAGGTCCCAAGCCACCAGGCCAAAGCCAGGGAAATACCCCATGACCCGCTGCCCGTCGCACACCGGAGTTGCCGCCACCTCACTCCCCGTCGGATGCACTTGCCCCAAAGCCGCCCCCGGCACCGACGCCTTCCATTGCTCCGCCCCCGTAGCCGCATCCAGGCACACCATCCCCGCCTGCCCGCCCTCCCAAACCGCCAAAAAAATTCGCCCCCCCACCACTACCGGCGAAGCGTGCCCCGGCGACACCGCCACCTTCCAAAGCACCCCGTCCACCCCCAAATCCACCGGCAATCGCCCCCCCGCCGCCAAACCCTGCCCATTGGGCCCGCGAAATTGCGGCCATCCCGCCGCTTCCCCAGACCACCCCACCCCAGGAAAAAATAATAGCCCAAACAGCAAACAGAGTTTCATAATTAGAGAGATGTCCCGGCGGCCACGCCGCCGGTCCCTTCTCTTTCGACCCCCACCCCGCCCCCCCAAAGCCATTTTTTCACAATTCGGCACCGCCCGCCTCCCTCACAATACTGTCGACAGTCGGCCGCAATTCCTCTATGCACAGGCCGCATGAAGCCTCCGGCCCCTCTTCCGTTTCTCCCCCCGGCCGACCCGCCGACCCCGCGCCGCACCCTCGCTCAGGAAGTTGCCGCTCGCCTCCGCCGCGAAATCGCCCACGGCATCCGCGCCCCAGGATCCATGCTCGCCGAGCCCACCCTAGCCGCCGCCATGGGCGTCAGCCGCGCCCCCGTCCGCGAGGCCCTCCTCGAACTTGAGCGCGACGGCCTAGTGGCCTTCGACGCCCGCGGCCGCACCCAAGTGTGCACCATGACCGCCATCGACTTCGAGGACCTCTTCGCCCTCCGCCTCGCCCTCGAACCCATGGCCATGGCCCATGCCGCCCAGCGCATCGCCCCCCCCGAACTCGATGCCCTCCAAGCCAATATTGACGCCACCCTAACCACCCAATCCTTGGGCGACCTCAGCCGACTCGACCTCGATTTCCACGCCCTCATCCTCGAAGCCAGCGGCCGCCCCCGCCTCTGCGCCCTTTGGCATTCCCTCCGCCCGCAGCTCGAATGCTGGCTCGGCGCCCTCCACCGCAAGCATCAAGCCCTCACTGGACAAGTGCGCCAAATGACCATGGCCTCCCACGCCGAATTGCTCCAAGCCCTGCAAAACCGCCAACCCGAACCCGCCCGCCGCCTCATGCAGCGCCATGTCCAAGGCTGGTATGAATGGCTTCCCACCCTCGAGGCCTCCCCATGAAATCCGCCCTCGCCCTCCTTGCCCTCAGCGCCCTTCCCCTCGGCGCCGCGGCCTCCCCATCTCTCCCCCAAGGCCCCGCCAAAATCGGCGGCATGTCGGCCCAACAGGCCGAGACGTGGTGGGCTTTCCAGCCCCTAACAGCATCCCCTAACCCAGATCCACCGGCTGCCCTCCTCGCCCTCTTGGGCCCCACCTCGCCCCCAGCCGACCGCCGCGCGCTGCTGCGGCGCCTCACCTACGATCTCACCGGCCTTCCCCCCAGCCCTGAGGAAGTCGCCGCCTTCCTCGCCGACCCCACTCCCCAAGCCTACTCTAACTGCATCGATCGCCTGCTCGCCTCGCCCGCCTACGGCGAAAAATGGGGCCGCTTTTGGCTCGACGTGGTGCGCTACGCCGACACCGCAGGCGAAAACACCGACCGCCCCCTCCCCCACGCTTGGCGCTATCGCAACTGGGTCATCGAGGCCTTCAACCGCGACCTCCCCTATGACGAATTTGTCCGCCAACAGCTCGCCGGCGACCTCCTCGCTCCCCTCGGACCGCCCCAAGAGGCCGCCGGAAAAATCATCGCCACCGGCTTTCTGGCCCTCGCGCGCCGCTTCGGCCACGACATCGATAAGGACATCCACCTCACCTTCGAGGACGCCATCGATACCACCGGCAAATCCTTTCTCGGCCTCAGCCTCGGCTGCGCCCGCTGCCACGACCACAAATACGATCCCATCACCGCCCGCGACTACTACGCCCTCTACGGCATCCTGCAAAGCAGCCGCTTCTCCTTCACCGGCTGCGAGCCCAAGCCGCAACCCAAAGACCTCGTTCCCCTCCCCTCCCCAGAAACCCAGCGCGCCACCGCCGCCTGGGAACAAGAGCAAAAAACCCTCGAGGCTAGGGAACAGGCCGCCGAAGCCGCGCTCCTCGAAAATAGCCAATCCTTTCCCCCTTCCCCGCCCGCCCTTCTAGCCGAAGGAACCCTAGCTCCCGGGGCCAGCCAGGACTGGATCCTCGGCACCACCGCCGATCCCCTCGTCCTCGCCCTCAAAAAAGGAGAAATGCTCCAACTCTCCATTCTCCCCCTTGGCAACTACGGCGCCGATTCCACCGGCGTCGATTGGGTCATTGCCGAATCCGGCGGAGCCCAGCGCGTCTGGCATGCCGCCCGCGATTTCCTATCTCATTCCACGGAGGGCGGCCACGCCTCGGGGCACCCTGACGCCTACGGCCATGCCACCGCCTGGCAACTCTTCGACCTCGTCCCCAGCCCGCGACTTCTCACCGAATTCATCCCCAACGCCGAAATGACTCAGGGCCTCATGGTCTGGCGCGGACCAGAGCCCTGCCCGTCCCTCTGCCTCAACACCACGGACCAAACCCTCAAGTTTGTCACCGTCACCATGCCCCCGCGCAGCCTCGCCCTCCACCCCGGTCCCAACGGCGGTGTCGCCCTGGCCTGGGAATGCCCCGAGGACCTCTCCGTAACCGTCCGCGGCCACTGCCGCGAAATCGACCCCGGAGGCGATGGCATCGCCTGGAAAATCGAACGCCGCCCCAGCCTCGGCCCGCTCCTAGTATCCCAACAAACCCTCACTCAAACCCTCATTTCCGCCCGCCAAGCGCGCCAAAACCTGGCCACCCGCCGCCCCCCCGCGGAACTCGCCTTTGCCGTCGTCGATGCCGCCCCCGCCAATGCCCGACTGCAAAAAAAAGGGGAACCCACCGACCCCGGCGAAGAAGTGCCCCGCCGCCTCCCCGGCATTTTCGGCGGCGCCCCCATCCCCTCAGGATCTGGCAGCGGCCGCCAAGAACTAGCCGAATGCCTCACCCGCGGCTCCGCCCGACACCTCACCGCCCGCGTCATGGCCAACCGCCTCTGGGCGGGCCATTGCGGAGTCGGCTTAGTGGCCACTCCGAACGACTTTGGCAGCCGCGGCGCCCCGCCCACCCAACCCGCCCTCCTCGAGTTCCTCGCCGCCCAACTCATCCAGTCCCGCTGGTCCCTCAAGGCCATGCACCGCCTCATCGCTTCCAGCCCATACTACCAACAACGCGATTTCCCGCGCCGCCGCCTCACCGCTGAAGAAATGCGCGACACCCTCCTCGTCGCCGGAAACAACCTCGACCCCACTCCCGGCGGGCCCCATCCCTTCCCGCCAGAGTCCACCTGGACCTTCACTCAACACGGTCCCTTCAGGGCCGTCTACGACGACCGGCGCCGCAGCGTCTATCAAATGGTGCAGCGCACCCAGCGCCACCCCTTCCTCGCCCTCTTTGACGGCGCCGATCCCAACGCCAGCACCCCCACGCGCAGCCAGTCCGCCGTGCCCACCCAGGCCCTCTATTTTCTCAACGACCCCTTCGTGCACGCCCAAGCCAACGCCATGGCCACCCGCCTGCTCGCCGCCGCCACCACTCTCCAGGCACGCCTCGACCTCGCCACTAACATCCTATACGGCCGACCCGCCACCGCGCCGGAAGCCGACCTCGCCGACCACTTCCTCGCGGAAACCGCCGCCGCCCTCCCACCGCTAAGCGAACCCGAGCGCACCCGCGAAGCTTGGGCCGCCTGGCTGCGGGTCCTCTTCGGCACTAACGAACTTATTTATGTGGACTGATCGCCGCCATTTTCTCAAGTCCCTCGTCGCCAACAGCGCGCTGTTCCCCGGCATCCTCTCTCAACTTTTAGCTGATAGCACGACCCCGGTTCCTGGCCAGCCCCATTTCCCCCCCGCCGCCAAGCGGGTCATCTTCCTCTTCATGAGCGGCGGGGTCTCCCACGTCGACACCTGGGACCCCAAGCCCCGACTTACCGCCGACCACGGCAAGGAGGTCAAACTCAACCACCCCGAAATCGAAAACCGGCCCGGCTACGAACGCATCTTCCTCAAACGCCCCGGTTGGGAATTCAAACCCCACGGACAATGCGGCACTCAGGTCAGCTCCCTTTTCCCCCACCTCGCCCAATGCGTCGACCAGATCGCCCTGATCCGCTCCATGCACACCTCCCACTCTAACCACTACAACGCGACCCTCGGCATGCATACCGGCTCATTCGCTTTTGCCCGGCCCAGCATCGGTTCCTGGCTCAGCTATGGCCTCGGCAGCTCAAATCAAAATCTTCCCTCCTTCGTGGTCCTCGCCCCCCAGACGCCCTATGCCGGCTCCCAGGTCTGGGCCTCCGATTTCCTGCCCGCGGCCCACCAAGGCACCCTGGTAATCCCCGGCAATGCCCCCATCGCTAACGTGACTCCTCGCACCCCCCGCAGCCAGCAGGTGCGGGAACTCGCCGCCATGGCCGCACTCAACCGCCGACACCTCGCCGACCGCTCCGCCGACTCCGCCCTGGAGGCCCGCCTCCGCAGCTTCGAGACCGCCTTCGGGATGCAAATGGAAGTGCCCGCGGTGTTCGATTTTCAGGAGGAAAGCGACGCCACCTTAGCCCTCTATGGCCTGGAACGCGGCCAGACCAGCGGCTTCGCCTGGCAATGCCTCGCGGCGCGCCGCCTCGTCGAAAAAGGCGTCCGCTTCGTCGAACTCATCGACGTCGGCTCATCGAATAACTGGGACGCCCACGGCGACATGCAAACCCACGTCCCCCTCGCCAAAAACGTCGACCAGGCCATCGCCGGCCTGCTCCGCGACCTCCAAGGACGCGGCCTCCTCGAGGATACCCTCGTCGTCTGGACCACCGAATTCGGCCGCACCCCCTTCAATAATACTCCCGACAATCCCGGCCGGGAACACCACAACTGGGCCTTCAGCTCCTGGCTAAGCGGCGCCGGAGTCCGCCCCGGAATCGTCCACGGCGAAACCGACGAATACGGCGTCCGCGTCGCCCGCGATGGCGTCCACGTCCACGACTTCCACGCCACCATCCTCCACCTCATGGGCCTCGACCACGAACGCCTCACCTTCCGCCACAGCGGCCGCGACTACCGCCTCACCGACGTCGCCGGAAACATCGTAAAAGGCGTCCTATCTTAAAATTTACCGACCCCGCCTAGCTTTCTTTCCCCGGCTCCCCAAGCTTCCCGGCAACGGGCGGCGCCTTGCGGCAATACGTCGCGATCGACATCCCCCACGCATGCGCCGCGTCGGCCGGAAAAACCGTCGTCTCCCCGCGCTGCCATTCCTCTTCCCCTAGCTCTGGAAAAAGGACCTCCCCGGCGATCTCGCAATCGACCGTGGTCAAAATTACCTCGTCCGCCATGGGCAAGGCTGCCTCATAGACCTGCCCGCCGCCGCAGACCAGCACCTCGGAAACCCGCGCCGCCGCCGCCCGCGCCAGGGCTTCCTCGACCGAACCAACCGCGTGCCCCTCTGGCACTTTATAACCCTTTTGCCGGGTCAGCACCAACGGCACCTGCCCAGGACGAAACCAGCCCTCCATCTGCTCATAGGTGCCGCGCCCCAACAACAGCCACCGCCCCGCCGCCCGGGCCCTAAAGTGGGCCACATCCCGCGGCAGGTGCCAGGGAATCCGCCCCCCCACCGCCAGTACCCGATTCCGGCTGGCCGCGGCCATCATCACTACTCGGGGACGCTCCATCTTAAGTTTGGATGCGAAAAACAAGTCGCCAAAAGGGCGGCGGGGATCACCCCCCGCCGCCCGCGTTTTGAACCGTTATGTCTAGGCGGACGCGGTTAGACGCCCCCCACGGGGACCACCCGCACATTGGAGCCGGGCGCTGCCACCGCCTCGATGCGCAGCGGAGCCTGCCGGGCCGCCCCGTCTAGCAACACCGTAATCTTGTGTTTGCCCACCGGAAGGTCGAGCGGCACCTGCCCCGCCACCTCAATCGCCTTCTCTCCCACCCAAACCTTCAAGCCCGCGGCCTCCGCGATCTTCAGAAGCATCGGCCCCGCAGTGGTGACTTCGATTTCCCCCTGGGCCACCCGGCCCGGCACCGGAAACAAGGTGACTTCCGGAATCTCCGCTAGGGGCAAGTCGCCTCCTACGTGGCTGTAAACCGGCACCCAACTCAAACCCGACGCGTCGCCCGCGATCGCCTTCAATCCGTCCCGCTGCACCACTTGGGCAAAGTCAGGGGTCGGCTGGGGCAGGCGCCAGCGGCGAATCACCCCGTCCGCTTGGAGCTTGTAGCTCCCCTCCTTGCCCAACTCGGACAGGAAGCGCACTAAATCGAGGAATTCATCGCGCCGTAGGCTAGCGGTGAGGCCAGGAGGCATCAGGGAAACCGGCATGCTCTGCTTGCTGGCAATGTCCGCCACCGCAATCGACTGGGTAGCGCCCACGGCGTCGCGCAGCAGGACTTCCCGGGCATCTTCCCGCACTAAAAAGCCGCTGAAGACTCCCCCCGTCTTGGTGTTCACCACCGTCGTGGCGTAGCCCTCTTTGATCTTCTTGGAGGGCTCTAGCAAGCTGTCGATAATGTAGTCCACCGGTGCGCTCGATCCGATGCTGAGGAGGTCGGGGCCGACAATGCCGCCCACCGCGCCAATCGCATGGCAGCTTTGGCAAAGCAGCGCCTGGCGCCGGTAGATGGTTTCGCCGCGGGCGGCGTTCCCTTTCTCCTTGACCTCCGCCATGGTGCGCAACATCTCGTCCGCGCTCATGCCCACGCCCACGGGCTGCAGGTTTCCGGCTAAGGTAAGCACCTCCACCAATGCCTTGGCGTCAGGTCCGCGAGCCCCCGCCCGCTGCACCCCAGCCGCCGCCACCTCGCCGCGCAGCGCTTTGCCCTGCAGGGCCGGCGTCAAGCGGGCCGGTCCATCCTTGCGCGCCAGATAGGCTTCAAATACCACCCCAGCCGCCGCGACATCTTGCAGCCCTACCAGGAAATCGGCCGCCAGCCCAGCCGCGCTCGGGGCGTCTAGCGAAATCAAGCTCGCCAGCACCGCCGCCTTCTTGGGGGCACCTTCGGCGCGGCCCACTAGCCCAGTCAGGAACGACGTCGCCGCCTCCCCGCCCAGCCCGGCCAAACCTGTGAGGGCCGCGGCCTCGCCCTGAGACGCCAGGCCTTCCAAGGCCGCGCGCCCCGCTTCCAGCTTCCAGGTCCCCACCAAACTGGCGGCCGCCCCGCGCACCGCCGCGTCGGGGTTTTGCAGCTGGGCCAAAATCCGCTCGGGCGCCCCCTCGGGCTTGACCTGCCGCTGCTCAAAGCCCGTCTTCAAGGCCCCAAAGGCCGCCGCCACTAAGCCCGGCGAGGCATCCTTCACGCTAGCCAAATCCAGCAAGGCCGCCAAGTCCGCCGCGCTCCCCAGCGATCCCACCAAGCCCAGCGCCGCAGGAACATTCTCCCCGGAGATCTTCCCCGCCTGTACCAATTTCAAGAGGGCACCCACCGCTTCCGGGCGGTCTGCCGCCTTGAGGGCAAAAGCAATCCGAGCGACTTTTCCACCAAAGGTGATCTGCCCTTGCTGGAAAGCCGGCAACCAGGTGTCCGCTAGATTGCGGCAAGTCAGCCACAGCGCAAAGTCCAGGTTTTCATCCATTCCCTGGTCTAACACCCCAAGGGCCGCTTCGAGCAGCGCCGCGTCCGGGGCCTGGCGCACTGCGTTCACTGCCTCCAAGCGCACCTGGGGCGAGGCGTCGCGGAGCGCCTTGGCGATCATGGCCGCGATGTCGGCCCCCGCGTGGTCGCGCAGCACCGTGCCCGCGATCCTGACCCCCGCGGCCCGCGCCGCCGGGTTCTTGGCCCCCAGCAGCGCCTCCAGAAGCTTCTTGTCAAAGGGCCACTTCAAATCAAAATCGCCCACCGTCTGCACCGCCCAGGCCAGCTCCGCCATCAACAACTCGTCCTCCCCCGCCGCGGCAAAGCGCTTCTCCAGCGCCCCAAATACCGCCTTGTGGTCCCGCCGCTTCAATTCCTGCTTGGCTTCGGTGCGAATCCACTCCTCTGAGGCCTTTAGTTCGCTAACTAATTCGTCAATGCTCAATTTGGCGTAGTCCAGCAGCGGAGACAGCGGCCGCCCCGCCGCGGTGATCCTCCAAACCCGACCGTGCTCGCGGTCGCGCCGCTCATCGTGGAAATCGACCTCGCCGTGCTGAATGATAGGATTAAACCAGTCCGCCAAATAGAGCGCCCCGTCCGGGCCCATGCGGGCGTCGATCGGGCGGAAGGACCCGTGCGTCGAGCGCACCACGTCCTCCAATTGCTGCGAGGAATACCCGCTGCCCTCGGTCTTCACCGCAAAGCGATTCGTGCGGTGCCCGCGGAAGTCGCTCGTGATGAGCTGGCCCTGCCATTCCTCAGGAAAGTGTCGGCCGCTGATGATTTCCAAACCTGCCTGCTTGGGCTGGCCCGGATTGAGCCCCTTCAAAATGCGGGGAAGTTGGTTGGGAAGACAGAAGAAAGTGGCGCCTGGAAAGGTGTAGTTGATCCCTTCGCCGAAGGCGCCGTCCGTCGTAAAAGTCTGCCCCCAGCGGTCCCAAACCATGCCCCAGGGATTCACCTGGCCCATGGAATAGACCTCCAGGCGGCCGGTTTCCGGGCGGTACTGCCACCACCCCGTGCCGCGCAATTCCCGCAGCCCGTAGGGCGTCTCAATCCGGCTATGAATATAGACGCTCTGCGCCATGTAAATGCAGCCATCGGGACCCCGCTTGAGGCTGTGCAAAATGTGGTGGGTGTCCTCGGTGCCAAACCCGCTCAGCAACACTTTCTGGGTGTCGGCCCGGCCGTCGCCGTCGGTGTCCTTCATGAACAGCAGCTCCGTGCTGTTAGCGACGTAGGCCCCGCCATCGCCCGGCAAGATGCCCGTGGGAATCAGCAGGCCCTCGTAAAAAACCGTCGACTTGTCCGCCACCCCATCGTGGTTGGTGTCTTCCAGCACCACAATCTTATCGGCCTGGGTTTGCCCCGGCTTGATGTGAGGGTAAATGGCGCTCGTCGCCAACCACAGGCGGCCCTTCTCGTCCCAGGCCATCTGGATCGGTTTGGCAATCATGGGCTCTTGCGCAAAGAGGTTGATCTCCAGCCCCGGGGAGAGCTCAAAGCTGGCCTTCTCAATCGCCGAGTCCACTGGCGGCAACTCCTTCAGTCCGCGCTGGGCCGGAGCGGCCGCCGTCAGGGCCGCGGAAATCAAAACAACAGATGTCTTCTTCATGGATGCAAAATGGAAAAATTAAAAAAGTTAAATCGCGGGTTTCAGCGCGCCCCCAATACAGCTTGGATGGCGGCCTCTTTTTCGCTCACGAGCGGTTCAAACAACTGGACCTCCGACGCGTTGTTGCCCTGCTCTCCTTTGCGGGACCCGAAAAGGTAAATTTCATTCTGCGGGCGCCAGCGGTAAAAATAGAGCAAGTTCTTCGCCACCACCAAGGGCCGCAAGGCCTCCGGCACCTGGGACGCCGGAGTCACCCCCAAGGCCTGCAAGAAAACCGGCGCCAAACTGACGTAGGCAGACTCGGTGAAAGTCACTCCGTTCTCGGTGGGGCGCGGCGCGCTTCCCATAGCCTGGAAGAGGTCGGCAAAGCGCAGCCCGCGCTCCTTGGCTAGGCCCGCGATCGCCTGACTGGTGGCCGCGAGGTCCCGGTTGTGCGCCGCCAGGTCGGGAAATGGCTTGGGCAAGGTCTGCGCCGCCGGAGGCGACATCAGCACCACGCCCGCTCCGCTGCTTTCTTGGATCATGTCCAGGAGCACCCCGTAGGCCTTCAAGAAGCTTTCCTGACCAGCCGCGCCGCGCCAGGAATCGACCGCTCCATAGCAGGAAATAACGACACTGGGCTTGAGGTTGGCCAACTGCTGCTTGAGCCGATCAAATCCCTCTGCGGGAGGTCCAAAATAGGCCCGACTCTCCGCCCGCGGGGTGTCCCCCGACCAGCCCAAATTCCGAAAGCGCAAGTTCTTCCCCGGGAAAGCCGCCGTCAGCGCCGTCTCGAGATGCCCAAACTTGCCATCGCGCTCCATAAATGTGTCCCCGAGGAGCACCACCAAATCCCCGCTCTCCAGAGACAGAGGGCCGTCCACCGGCAGAGGGCGGGCGGCAACCAGCGGAGCCAGCATCCCGCAAAGCGCGGCAGCCAACAAGGGAATCATAGGTCGGGACATGGCAGTTGAGGTATGAGGTAAAAAAGTTCTCGCAGTACGCGGGTCCAGCCCGCTTCCTTCCTCAATTCCACCCAAGCGATCCCGGAAGCAAGGGGCGGAACGCGAATCCCGCCGCCAGCTCAGGGCGCCACCGCCAACTCGTAGCACACTGCTTCCCGGTCGTTGCGCACCAACAGAAAACGCCCCGCCAACACCGGGTGGTTCCACGTCTTGCTGCTCAGCGCCTCCAGGCGGCCCCATTCCACAAAACCGCTCGGCTGCGCCCCCGCCAAGTGCACCGCCCCGCTCTCGCTCTGCACAATCACCAGGTCGTCCACCACTAAGCTTTGCCCCGAGGCAAATCGCCCCTCCTTCCACAGCCGCTCCCCGCTCGCGATCTCCACGCAGCACAGCTTGCCGTCATCCAATCCATAGAGGTGCTCCCCGCGCCGCGCTACGCTGTTGAATTGGGTCTTCAACTTGAGGTTGCTCCACACCTCCTCGGCCTCCAGCCGACCCTCCGCTCCCGCCTTGACCTGCAGCAGCAAACACCCCATCCCATAACCAGCCGAAACCAACACCCGGTCCCCTCCCACCACCACCGGCTGCGAAGCCTTGGGCCACTTGCTGATCCCCCACGCGTGTTCCAACAACACCGCCCCCGTGGCCGGATCGTGAGCGGTCAATGCTCGGGCATGACTTGCCAGGATAACCTCGCGTCCCGCTAGGGTCGCCGCTAGCGGTGAGGCGTAGGTGGCGCTGTCGTCCCCTCCCTGCCAAAGCGGCGCCCCCGTCAGGCGATCATAGGCAAACAACACCGCGCCTTTGTTGCGCCCCCCCGTGACCACCACCCGATCCCCCAGCACCAACGGCGAGGCGCTTAGGCCCCACTCCAGATTGCCCAACTGGTGCTCCGCCAGCACCGCGCGCTGCCAGATCAAGGCCCCCGTCCTTGCGTCCAAGCAATTCAACAATCCGGTCGCCCCGTACGCGTAGACCCGGCTCTCCACGACCGTCGGCGTCGCGTGGGGCCCGTCGCCACTTTGCCACTGCGAAAAGCGCACCGGATCCCCGTGCGTCCAGCGCAGCTGGCCGCTGAAAAGATCATAACAAGTCACTAATTCCTCCGCTCCCCGCTGTTCTTGCGTGTAGGCTTGGCCCCCCACCACCGCAAAGGCCGACCAGCCCTCCCCGATCGGCTGGCGCCACAACTCCCGCGGCGGATGCGCCTTCCAATCCCGCTCCAGCCGCGCCCCCACCACTACCCCATCCCGCCCCGGACCAAAAAATTGCGGCACCTCCGCCGCCTCTGCCACGCGCCCCAAATCCACCGCCGCCGGCCCCCCTGCCCCCCCCACCGGACCCGCCAAAGCCGGGCGCGGCGCGCTCCACTTCCACGCCAACTTCGGCAGCCCCGTGCCGTCCAGCGTGCCATTTACCCGCAGCGAAAACTTCAGCCCCGCGGCCACCAGCAGCCCCACCGCCAAACCCCCGAGCCGAGTCTGCCACCGAAAGCGCGGCGTCACCAAAAACCACAGCGCCTGCAGCACTAGCACGATCCCCACAATCGCCGACGCAATCCACCAAGTCAGGTTCCGCTCCAGCTCCGGCTTCAAAAAAACCCCCAACACCCCCAGCGCCCCCAGGGCTGTGATTACCAGTGGAAACCACGGACGGCGGCGGCCGCGCGAGGCCAAATGAGAGGATTCAGTCATAGGCTTGGTCAAATCAAAATCGCCCCATCCTTACGGCGCCGACTCCGCCGCCGCAAGGGAGCGCCGCGTTCCCAGGCCGCCTTGGAGAATGGCGCGCCTTTCCGCCGTCGGCGAGGCCTCCTCCAACGCCCCCAGCCCCGCGAAACGCTCCCGCAGCGGCGCCAGCAACTCCCCCCATCCCCGCCGCCCCGCCGAATTCATAGATTGCTCCCGCCGCCCCAACCGCTACACTGCCACCCTCCCCCCGACCGGCTCACCCCCCTTTCTAACTTTCTCCTCTTTTTCCCTATGGCCCAGGCAATCATGGATCCCGAAGAGGTGCGCCGCTTCGCCAAAGAACTCAAGCGCTTCAACGAAGACGTCCAAGGCCGCGCCGCCGCCCTCCACGCTCGCTTCGCCGCCCTCACCGCCTCCTGGCAAGACCAAGAACAAGAAAAATTCGCCGAAGACTTCGTCGCCACCATGAAAGCCCTCCGCAAATTCATGGAAGTCTCCGAAAAACATACCCCCTTTCTGCTCCGCAAAGCCGCCCGCATTGAGGAATACCTCGACCAGCGCTAAACGCCCATGGCCGAGCACGCCCAGGTCAATTCCCTCGAAGCCCTCGAATCCCTGCGGGCCGCCCTCATCCTCTACCAATCCAAAGCCCGCCGCGCCATCGACCTCGCCCTCGAGGAGTCCACCCGCCTCCGCCAGTGGCTCCAAGCCGATTGCCGCCTCCACTGGGAGGGCCAAATCCGCCAGGGAACCCGCCAACTCGAGCGCGCCCGCGCCGAATTGATGACCGCCCGCCTCTCCTCCCTCGTGGAACACTCCGCGCGCCAAGAGGAAGCGGTCCGCCGCGCCGAGCGCACCCTAGCCAACGCCCGCGATAAACTCCTCGCCGCCCAGCGCTGGACCCGCGATTTCGAAACCGCCGTCGGCCCGCACCTCCGCCGCCTCGAAAACGCCCGCGACCACTATTCTACCCAACTCCCCAAGGCCACCGCCTGGCTCCACCAAGCCCAGCTCACCCTCGAGGCCTACGCCGCGTCCCCGCCTTCCTCCGAACCCCCTGCCCCATGAGCGCCGCCGCCGCCGCCAACCTCGAATCCGCCACCCGCGACCTCCTCCTCGCCTGGGAGCGCTCCCGCGAACAGTGGCGCGATGCCAAAGCCCAACAATTCGGCCACTCCTTTATCGAACCCCTTCCAGAACTAGCTATCCAAGCCCGCGACGCCATTGGCCACCTCGATAGCCTCCTTCGAAAAATCAAACATGACTGCGAATAACTCTTCTCCGGCTGACCTCTCCCCCAGCCGCGCCCTCGGCCTGCTCCAAACCCTCGCCGCCACCGCCGCCACCGCCGCCGCCGCAGAAGACGCCATTCTCAAAGAAAGCCGCCTCCGCCGCCTCACCCTCGAGCGCCGCCACCACGAAGCCCTCGCCGCCCTCGAACTCCAGCGCTCTCAAGCCGCCGCCGCCCTCGACGCCACCTGGCTCCAGCGCTGGAACCACACCCGCCACCTCCGCGAATCCCGCCACCTCCGCATCGAAAAAGCCGAGCGCCACAGCCTCCGCGACCTCCCCCGCCGCACCGAAGCCGCCCGCGCCCATTGGCTCGGCGGACTCCAGCGCCAGCGCCTCAGCCAAGAGCGCGCCCTCCTCAACCAATCGGACCAAGCCCTCGAACCCTATCAAGCCCGCGCCGAGCGCCTCGCCGCGGCCCAAGCTTCCCTGGAGCGCCTGCGCCGCCGCGCCCACCAAGCTTTCCAAGGCTCCCCGGGCTTCGCCCCATACCTCGCCGCCCCCGCCGCCGCCACGCCGGAAGACCCCGCCGCCGCCCTCGCCGCCGCCGAGGCCCAACTCCCCATCCTAGCAGAGCAACTCCACGCCTACCGCCAGCGCCCCCTCCCCCGTTTCTTCTCCATCCTCTCCCCCCCCGTCCTCCTCGTCCTGATTTTCGCCGGGGCCCTTATCCTCGCCGGAGCGCTCGGCTTTGACCCCTCCGCCTTCCGCGCCGCGGCCCTCGCCGCCCTCGTCGGCCTCCTCGCCCTCGCCGCCCTCTATGGCTTCGCCTTCCGCGCCGCCCGCCCCGCCGCCGCCGCCCTCGCCGCCGCTCTCTCCCAAGCCATCGCCTCCTGCGCCCTCCTTCAACAACAAGCCCAATCCGCCCAAGAAACCGAACTCTCCCGCCGCAAAACCGCTCAAGACCGCATCGCCGACGACATCCAATCCCAATGGGGCGGCGTTTCCGAAATCGACACCGACTTCGCCGCCGCCGCCCACCAAAAAATCGCCCTCCAGGTACCCCGCCTCACCGCCCGCAACGAAGCCCGCCTCCAGGCCCAGCGCGACCTCCTCGAAGCCGCCCACGCCGCCGAAAGCGACGCCTGCGCAACCAGCTGCCACGCCCGCCGCGACGCCCTCCTCGCCCTCCAAACCACCGAATCGGCCGAAGCCGCCGAAGCCGCATCCACCCGCTCCGACGCCCTCGCCGCCTCCTGGGCCGCCGCCGTCCCCCCCCTCTGCGCCGCATTGCAAGACCTCCGCCAAGCCGCCCCCGCCCTCGCTCCCCCCTGGCCCCTTCTCACCGCCGCAACCTGGTCCCCTCCCACCAGCCTCCCCTCCGCCCTCCCCTTCGCCACCCTCGCGGTCGACCTCGCCGCCCACGCCGCCGCCCTCCCCCGCTCCCCCCACTTAGCCCTCCCCATCCCCCCCATCTTCGACCTCCCCCTCGCCCTCGCCTTTCCCAACCAGGGCTCCCTCCTGCTCTCCTCCCACTCCACCGCCCAAGGCCCCCCCGCCGACCTCCTCCACAACCTCATCCTCCGCCTCCTCGCCGCCAGCCGCCCCGGCCAGGCCTCCTTTACCATCCTCGACCCCGTCGGCCTCGGCCAAAATTTCGCCGGCCTCATGCCCCTCGCCGACTACGAACACAGCCTCATCAATCACCGCATCTGGACCCAGCGCGAACACATTGATGAACGCCTCGGCATCCTCTGCGCCCACATCGAAAAAGTTATCCAAATGTATCTGCGCAACGAGTTTTCTAACATCGCAGAATACAATAGCCAAGCCGACGCCGTCGCCGAAAAATATCACTACCTCGTCGTCGCCGACTTCCCCGCCAATTTTAGCGAAACCGCCCTCAAGCGCCTCGACAGCATCCTCGCCAGCGGCCCCCGCTGCGGCGTCTTCACCCTCCTCCACTCCGACCTCCGCGCCGCCCCCACGCCCTTCTCCCCCAGCCCCCAAAACCTCGCCCTGCACCGCGCCGCGGACTGCTGGGAACTCCCCGGCCGCTCCATGGTCGGCCTCGCCCTCCTTCCCGAATCCCCCCCACCTCCCCCCCACGCCCTCGCCCTCCTCCACCGCATCGGCCAAGCCAGCATCGACGCCGGACGCGTCGAAGTCCCCTTCACCCAAATCGCCCCCACCCCCCCACTCTACTGGACCGGCGATTCCTCCCAAGAACTCCGCGTCCCCATCGGCCGCAGCGGCGCCGCCAAACCCCAAATTCTCGCCATCGGCAAGGGCACCCGCCAACACGCCCTCTTCGCCGGCAAAACCGGCTCCGGCAAATCCACCCTCTTCCACGTCATCATCACTAACTTAGCCCTGACCTTCAGCCCTGACCAAGTCGAATTCTACCTCATCGATTTCAAAAAAGGCGTCGAATTCAAGTGCTACGCCCATAAAAAACTCCCCCACGCCCGAGTTGTCGCCATCGAAAGCGACCGCGCCTTCGCCCTCAGCGTCCTTCAGCGCCTCGACGAGGAATTAAAGCGCCGCGGCGACCTCTTCCGCCAACACAGCGCCCAAGATCTCCCCGGCTACCTCCGCTCCCCAGGCGCCCAACCCCTCCCCCGCTCCCTCCTCATCATCGACGAATTCCAGGAATTTTTTGTCGAAGACGACCCCATCGCCCAAACCGCCTCCCTCCTCCTCGACCGCATCGTCCGCCAAGGCCGCGCCTTCGGCATCCACGTCCTCCTCGGCTCCCAAACCCTCGGCGGCGCCTACTCCCTCGCCCGCGCCACCCTCGGCCAAATGTCCATCCGCGTCGCCCTCCAGTGCAACGAAGCCGACGCCTACCTCATCATGGACGACAACAACCCCGCTCCCCGCCTCCTCTCCCGCCCCGGCGAAGGCATTTACAACGACGCCGCCGGCTCCCTCGAAGGCAATAGCCCCTTCCAAGTCGTCTGGCTCCCCGACCGCGAGCGCGATCGCCTCCTCGACGCCGTCCTCGCCCGCGCCGCCGCCGACCCCACCCCGCCCCGCGCCCCCCTCGTCTTCGAAGGCAACGCCCCCGCCAACCTCCTCGACAACCCCCTCCTCACCCAAGCCCTCGCCGCCCCTCCGCTCGCCCCTCCCCCCTCCGGCCGCTGCTGGCTCGGCGCCCCCAACGCCATCAAAGGCCCCACCGAAGCCGTCTTCCGCCGCCAAAGCGGCCACCACCTCCTCGTCGTCGGCCAGCGCGAGGACGCCTCCCTCACCCTCCTCAGCCTCGCCCTCCTCGCCCTCGCCGCCCAGGCCCCCCCAGCCGCCGCCCACTTCTACCTCTTCCACAGCGCCTCCCCCGATTCCCCAGAAGCCGCCGCCATCGACCAACTCGCCGCCGCCCTCCCCGCCCTCCACCTCGTCCGCCCCCACCAAGCCACCAGCGCCATCGCCGACCTCGCCCAGGAACTCCAAAACCGCGCCGCCGACGGCCACCCTTCCGCTCCCCCCATCTACATCCTCATCCACGGCCTCCACCGCTTCAAAAAACTCCGCCCCGACGACGACTTCAGCTTCTCCATGGACCGCGAATCCGGCCCCAACCCCAGCGCCCAATTCCTCGAACTCATCGCCGAAGGCAGCAGCCTCGGCCTCCACCTCCTCGTCTCCCTCGATACCTTCAACAACCTCAACCGCAGCCTCAGCCGCAAGGCCCTCACCGAATTCGAAATGCGCGTCGTCTTCCAAATGAGCGCCAACGACTCCGCCAGCCTCATCGATTCCCCCGCCGCCAGCCAACTCGGCCTTCACCGCGCCCTCTTCTACAACGAACACGACGGCACCCTCGAAACCTTCCGCCCCTACGCCCCCCCCTCCTCCACCTGGCTCGCCCAAACCGCCGCCCGCCTCGCCCCGCGCCACCCGGCCCCAGCCTAAGGCGGCGCCGCCCGGTTTCGCCCTGGCTAACCACACTTTTCGTGGTATCTAAAACCATGGAAACGCCTCTCCTCCGCCTCGCCCCTCCGTTCCTCTCCCCCCTCCTCGCCGCTCTCGCCCTCGGCTTGAACGCCTGCTCCACCTCCCCCCCTCCAGGCTCCGAAACCGCCCCCATCGGCCCCCCAATCCTCTCCGACGCCGCCCAACAAACCGCCCTCCGCGGCCAGGTCAGCTTCTCCCAGCACGTCGCTCCCATCCTAGAAAATCGCTGCCTCCCCTGCCACAACGGCACCACCCTCATCGGCATCCTCGACCTCTCCAGCCGCCGCACCGCCTTCCTCCCCAGCCCCTCCGGACAACCCAGAATCGTCCCCGGCGACCCCGCCCGCAGCCTCCTCTTCCTCAACCCCAAGGCCGCCCACCACTCTTTCCACGCCATGCCCCCCGTCGGCAACCGCCTCACCGAGGGAGATTTAGCCGTCTTGCGCCGCTGGATCGCCCAAGGCGCTCCCTGGCCAGACGGCCCCGCCGGCGCCCTCGCCCCGCCTCCCTCCTAGCCCCCTCCCTACCCACTCGCCACCAAGCCAACCCACCCGCAACCCCACACCGTTCTTTTGACCCAGCGCCTTACGTTGGTCCCCAGTGGATTGCAACTTTTTAGAGTAGCTATTTTGCGAATTTTCAGGCGCGCCAGATACTCCAAATTTAATGGAAAATACTCCTTTTTTCAAAGTTATACTTTATGATATAATCGTCCCGTTTCCACTCCCATAGCTGTTGATGAAAAAGGCCTCCTCTCCCCTCCCCAAGCCCCGCGCCGCCTCCCGCCTCGACAAACCTCAGTCCCCTCCCGCCTTCCCCATTGTCGGCCTGGGAGCCTCCGCCGGAGGCATCGAATCCGTCACTCAACTCCTCGCCCAGCTCCCTCCGGACCTCCCCATGGGCCTCGTGCTCGTCCAACACCTCGACCCCGCTCACCCTAGCACCCTAGCGGAAGTTCTAGCTAAAAAAATCACCCTCCCCGTCTGCGAGGCCCGCAGCGGCATGAAGGTCCAACCAGGCCGCGTCTATGTAATCCCCCCCAACCGGCGCCTTGCCATCAGAAAAGCCACCCTCCGCCTCAGCTCCCGCCCCTCAGGAGAGGCCGCCTTCAACCCCATCGACTACTTTTTCGCCTCCCTCGCCGCCGACCAAGGCCACCAGGCCATCGGCGTCGTCCTCTCCGGCACCGGCACCGACGGCACCCTCGGCCTCCAGGAAATCAACGAAGTCGGTGGCACCACCTTCGCCCAGGACGAAGCCTCCGCCCTCTTCCCCGGCATGCCCGCCAGCGCCGCCAACCAAGGCCATGCCAACTTTGTCCTCCCCCCAGAAGCCATCGCCGCCGAATTGGCCCGCCTCGCCCACTTGCCCCAGTCCCTCCTGCCCCCCTCCGACAAACTCCCCCCCCCAACCCTCAGCAACGAAGGCTTCGAACAAATCTGCACCCTCCTGCGCAATTCCGCCGGCATCGACTTCACCCACTACAAACCTGCCACCCTGCAGCGCCGCATCAGCCGCCGCATGCTCCTCCAAAAAACCGAAAACCTTCCAGACTACATCCGCTTCCTCCGCGCCCACCCCGAGGAATTAAACGTCCTCTTTCAGGATATCCTCATCTGCGTCACCAAGTTTTTCCGCGACGCCAAGCTCTTCGAGTCCCTCAAAAAACGCGTCTTTCCCAAAATAGTCAAAAACCGCCAGCCCAACGACCCCATCCGCCTCTGGGTTGCCGGCTGCTCCACCGGCGAGGAAGCCTACTCCCTCCTCATCGCCCTCGTGGAATTCCTCGAAAAAGAAGGCCTCCGCTTCCCCATCCAACTCTTCGGCACCGACATCAACGAAACCGTCCTCCGCACCGCCCGCATCGGCCTCTATCCCGACAGCATCAAAGGCGATGTCTCCCCAGATCGCCTCCGCCGCTTCTTCACCGAAACCGACGCCGGCTTCCGCATCAATAAGCCCATCCGCGACAACTGCATGTTCGCCCGCCACAACCTCTTTGAGGATCCTCCCTTCTCCCACGTCGATCTCGTCAGCTGCCGCAACGTCCTCATCTACTTCGACGCCTCCCTCCAAAAACGGGTCATGCCCGTCCTCCACTACGCCCTCAAACCCCAGGGCCACCTCGTCCTCGGCACCGCCGAATCCGTCGGCGGCTTCGCCGACCTCTTCGCTATCACCGATACCAAATACCGCATCTACGAAAAAAAACTAACCCACCTCCGCCCCCTCGCCAACGCCGCCCACATCGCCAACAGCTTAGAGCGCGTCCCGGGCCACCGCCTCATCCAAACCCAGCCCAGCATCGACTCCGTCCTCAGCGAAGCCCGCAAACAAGCCGACGCCATCATCCTCAGCCAGTTCGCCCCCGCCGGCGTCGTCGTCAACTCCCGCATGGAAATCCTCCAGTTCCGCGGCCGCACCAGCCCCTACCTCGAAAACGCCCCCGGCGAAGCCTCCCTCAACCTCCTCAAAATGGCTCGCCAAAGCCTCGCCGTCGACCTCCGCCCCCTCTTCGCCAAAGCCGCCCTCCACAAAATCCCCGTCTCCAAAGAGCACGTCCCGCTCCGCTATCACAGCCAACACCTCTCCGTCAATCTCCGCGTCGTCCCCATCGTCCTCGCCAGCTTCCCCGAACCCTTCTTCCTCGTCATCTTCGAACAACAAGCCCCTCCAGCCACCGCCCAACTCAAATCCCCCCAGCGCCACTCCACCCCTCAGCGCGAACTCGCCACCCTCAAGGAAGAACTCGCCTCCACCAAACTCTCCCTCCAATGCATCATCTCAGAACAAGAAGCTTCTAACGAAGAACTCCGCGCCGCCAACGAAGAAATCCTCTCCAGCAACGAGGAACTCTACAGCACCAACGAAGAAATGGAGACCGCCACCGAGGAGCTCCAGTCCACTAACGAAGAACTCATCACCCTCAACGAAGAACTCCAAAACCGAAACCTCGAACTCCAAGAACTCAGCGATGACATGGTCAACCTCTTCGGCACCGTCGACCTCTCCATCATCATGCTCAGCGACGACCTCCGCATCCGCCGCTTCACCCCCAAGGCCGTCAAACTCCTCAATATCCTCCCCAGCGATATCGGACGCCCCATCTCCGACCTCAAAATCAAACTCCTCCTCCCCAACCTCCTCGACCTCATCCACGGCGTCCTCGATACCCTCACCGCCACCGAACTCGACGTCCAAGACTCCGACCACCGCTGGTTCTCCCTCCGCATCCGCCCCTACAAAACTGCCGACAATCGCATCAACGGCGTCGTCATCACCCTCCAGGACGTCGACGTCCTCAAAAAAACCCTAGCCGAATCCCAGGCCGCCCGCAACTTCGCCGAAGCCATCGTCTCCACCGTGCGCGAGCCCCTCGTCATCCTCGACGGCGATCTCCACGTCAAACTCGCCAACCACAGCTTCTACCGCTTCTTCCAGTCCAAACCAGACAAAACCGAAGGCCTCCCCTTCCAAGACCTCGCCGACGGAGCCTGGTCCAACCCCGCCCTCCTCCAACTCCTCCTCAAGGTCCTACCCGATAAGTCCACCTTCGAAAACTTCCGCCTCGCCCAGGATTTCCCCCGCATCGGCCCTAAAATCCTGCTCCTCAACGGCCGCCGCATCGCCCCCGGCCCCGGCCAGCCCAACCTCATCCTCCTCTCCATGGAGGACATCTCCGCCAAATCCTCCCCGCCATGACGCCCTCCCCAGCTCCCCTCGGCGACTCCGCCTCCCTAGCGGAACAAATGCAGGAACAACAACACCTCCTCGAGTTGCAAAATGAACAACTCCGCTCCGCCCACCAAGAACTCGAGGCCTCCCAACACCGCTACGCCGACCTCTACGACCTCGCCCCCGTCGGTTTCCTCACCCTCGACCGCCAAGGCTGCATCCGCGAAATCAACCAAACCGCCACTCAACTCCTCGGCTGGCCCTCTGCCCACCTCCTCGGCCGCCCCCTCCTCCCCCACATCGCCCCCCCAGACCGCAAAGCTTTCCTCAAACACCTCTGGGACGCCCGCCACCGCGACGCCCAACAACTCACCTCCCTCCAGTTGCTCGACCACCAAGGCCAAACCCGCCAAGTCCAACTCGCCACCAGCCGCTCCCGCGATGCCTCCAACCGCCCCACCTGGTGCCGCACCGCCATCTTCGACATCTCCCAACAACACCAAGCCGAACAAGCCCTCTCCGCTATCCAAACCAAGTTCCGCCTCATGGCCGAAAATATCGGCGAAATCATCTGGTTCATGTCCGCCAACCCCATCCGCATCACCTACATCAACCCCGCTTTCGAACGCCTTTGGGGCATCTCCGCAGAACAACTCTACACCGACCTCACCCTCTGGGAAACCCCTATCCACCCCGACGACCTCCTAACTGTTCGCGCCGCCTTCAAAGCCTGGATCGAGGGCGCCACCCCAGACTTCCAGATCGATTACCGCATCATGACCCGCCACGGCACCCTCGCCTGGCTCTCCGTGCGCGGCATCGTCATCGGCTACGAAAACGGCCGCCCCGCCCACTTCTGCGGCATCTCCAGCGACATCACCAACCGCAAAAATGCCGACCAGCGCTTCCGCAACCTCATGGAAGCCGCCCCCGACGCCATCCTCATCACCGACCCCCAAGGCCTCATCCAACTCGTTAATATCCAAGCCCTCCGCCTCTTCGGATACGAACGCAGCGAACTCATCGGCCAACCCATGGACCGCCTCGTCCCCGAAGCCGCCCGCGCTCTCCAGTCCCAACACCGCGCCGCCTTCGCCGCCAACCCCCGCAGCCAAGACCTCCTCGACCAACGCTTCGAACTCCCAGGCCTCCGCAGCAATGGCTCCCAATTCCCCTCCGAAGTCGCCCTCAGCCCCCTCCACACCCAAGACGGCCTCCTCACCATCCACTCCATCCGCGATATCACCGAGCGCAAACGCGCCGAAGCCAAATTCCGCGGCCTCCTCGAATCCGCCCCAGACGCCATGATTATCGTCAACCAACGCGGCCTCATCGAACTCGTCAACGCCCAAGCCGTCACCCTCTTCGGCTACTCCCGCCAAGAATTGCTCGGCCTCCCCCTCGAAAACCTCGTCCCCAAACGCCTCCGCCAAGCTCACCTCCAACACCGCAACCATTACCACGCCGACCCCCAACCCCGCCGCATGGGCCTCGGCAGTCAAGACCTCCTCGCCCTCCGCAAAGATGGCTCCGAATTCCCCACCGAAATCAACCTCAGCCCCCTCGAAACCGACCGCGGGACCCTCTACATCAGCTCCGTCCGCGACGTCACCGAACGCCGCCTCATCGAACGCCGCCTCCGCGACGCCCAACTCCTCGCCCAATCCACCCTCGAAGCCACCCCCGCCAGCCTCGGCGTCCTCAACCACCTCGGCACCGTCATCAGCACCAACCAATCCTGGGACAAATTGACCGCCACCCCCTGCTCCGCTTCCCAGTGCCCACCCCTCGGCACCAACTACCTCGACTCCTGCCGCGCCTCCGGCTCCCCCGAAGCCGCCCACTTCGCCGACGCCATCCACCGCGTCATCCATGGCATCATCGAAAACTTCTCCATGGAATACAGCTGCCATACCCCAGACCAAAACCGCTGGTTCGTCGGCTACATCACCCCTTTCTCCGGCCCTCCCCCCCACTCCGTCGTCGTCGCCCACGTCGATATCTCCCAGCGCAAACAAGCCGAACAACTCATCTCCCAACTCAACGCCAAACTCGAGTCCCGCGTCGCCCAGCGCACCGCCGAACTCCTCCTCGCCAACCAACAACTCCACCTCCAAATCGACGAACGCCTCCGCCTCGAAGAGGAAATCCTCGAAGTCAGCGAGCGCGAACAACAGCGCATCGGCCGCGACTTGCACGACGACCTCGGCCAACAACTCGCCGCCGCGAGCATGATGTGTGCCGTTCACGTCAAAAACCTAGCCAAACGCGGCGACCCCGAAATCGCCGCCGCTACCCGCATCACCGAACTCCTCAAAAAATCCGTCTCCCTCACCAGAGGCCTCGCCCGCGGCCTCCACCCCGTCGCCCCCGAACCCGGCGGCCTCGTCTCCGCCCTCCGCGACCTCGTCGCCCGCAGCGCCGAAATGTTCCAAATCTCCTGCCGCCTCATCTGCCCCAAACCCGTCACCCTCGACAACAATACCACCGCCACCCACCTCTATCGCATCGCCCAGGAAGCCCTCAGCAATAGCGTCAAACACGGCCAAGCTAAGGAAGTAGTTATCGAACTCTCCTCCAACAAACACCAACTCGTCCTCTCCCTCCGCGATAATGGTTCCGGCCTCCCCCCCCAACCCTCCTCCCACCTCGGCATGGGCCGTCGCATCATGCACTACCGCTGCGATATGATCGGCGCCACCCTCAGCATCCAAAATAACCCCTCCGGCCCCGGCACCATCCTCTCCTGCTCCCTCCCACACCAGCCCAAACGCCACCCCAAACGGCCCCATGCCCCCCCAGCATCCTAGCTCCCCACCGCTCGCCGCCCCCAAATCCGTCTTCCTCGTCGATGACCACCCCGTCTTCCTCGAAGGCCTCAGCAGCATTTTGAGCCAAGTCCCCGGCCTCCTCATCTGCGGCAAAGCCGACTGCGCTCCCCAGGCCCTCGACGAAATCCTCCGCCTCTCCCCAGACCTCGTCCTCATGGACATCAGCCTCCCCGGCAAAAGCGGCCTCGAACTCCTCCAAGAACTCATCGCCATCGCCCCATCCTCCGCCGTCCTCGTCATC
>CANHIJ010000007.1 GCA_947460575.1 Verrucomicrobiales bacterium
AGGCTTTTTCCTCGCGCGCGGGGTTTTTGGGGGCTTCCGTGCTGGCACCCCTGCCGGGGTGCGGGCTCCCTTGGGCTGCGGATCCGGTGGTGTCGCTTTGCTCAACCACCGGCTACTGGCTGAGATGCCTCCGGCATCATGCTGGGCTGGTGTCGGCATCATGCTGGGCTAGCTTCGGGAGCGTGCTGGGCTGGCTTCGGGAGCGTGTTGGGCTGGCTTCGGGAGCGTGCTGGGCTGGCGTCGGCATCATGCTGGGCTGGCTTCGGGAGCGTGCTGGGCTGGCTTCGGGAGTGTGCTGGGCTGGCTTCGGGAGTGTGCTGGGCTGGCTTCGGGATTGCCGCCGGGCGCGGTCGCCCGGTGCGCTTTGGAGGGGGATTTTGACCGCGCGAGGGACCCGCCTAACAGGTGATCTAGAGGCGGCGAGAGAAAACGCCGCACGCCGCGTCCTTAGGGTGGCAAGGGCTCCATGGTTGGGAGTCGACGCCCGGTTTTAGAATTATTGCGGCTGTGGATTCAGGTACTCAGGTGCCGCAGAAGGTTTGATAGGGGCAGGATGGGGGGGTGGGGGGGGCGCTGTAGGTGGGGTGGGTTTCGGGGGGGGCGAAGGGTTGGGCGAGCACGGCGGCGAGGCGGTGGAAGGGGGCGAAATCGCCTTGGTCGGCGGCGGCGGCGAGGGCGGCTTCGACGAGGTGGTTGCGCGGGATGAAGGCGGGGTTGGCGGCGTCGCGGCGCTGTTGGGAGGCGGCGGGGGACTGGGGTTGGCGAGTGAGGCGGGCGGCCCAGCGCTGGTGCCAGAGGGCGAAGGTGGGGTCGGGGAGGGGCGCGAGGAGGTGCAGGGTGCGGAAGGTGTGGGTGTAATCGGCCTGGCGGAGGTGCATCCAAGAGAGGAGGTCTTCGGCGAGGGCGGCGTCTTCGGTTGCTTCGTTGAAGAGGCCGAGTTTTTTTCTGAAACCGGCGAGGCGGTGGGATTGGGCGAGGGCGGGGAAGGCCTGGATGGCGGCCTGGGCGAGCTCGAGGGCTTGGTTTTCTTGGGGGTGGAGGAGGGGGAGGAGGGTTTCGGCGAAGCGGGCGAGGTTCCACTGGGCGGCGAGGGGTTGCTGAGCGTAGGCGTAGCGGCCTTGGTGGTCGATGGAGCTAAAAACGGTGGCGGGATCGTAGGCGTCGAGGAAGGCGCAGGGGCCGTAGTCGATGGTTTCGCCGGAGATGGCCATGTTGTCGGTGTTCATGACGCCGTGGACGAAGCCTGCGAGCATCCACTGGGCGATGAGGGCGGCTTGGCGGCTGATGACGGCGAGGAGAAAGGCGTGGTAGGGATTTTCCGCGGCGGCGACTTCTGGATAGTGGCGCTGGATCGCGTAGTCGGCTAGAGCTTGGAGGGCGGCGGGGTCGCCCTGGGCGGCGGCCCACTGGAAAGTGCCGACGCGGAGGTGGCTGGAAGCGACGCGGGTGAGCACGGCGCCGGGGAGGGGGTGGCGGCGGGCCACGGTTTCGCCGGTGCTGGCGACGGCGAGGCTGCGAGTGGTGGGGATGGCGAGGGCGTGCATGGCTTCGCTGATGAGGTACTCGCGGAGCATGGGGCCGAGGGCGGCGCGGCCGTCGCCGCCGCGGGAGAAGGGGGTGAGTCCGGCGCCTTTGAGTTGGATATCGAAGCGCTGGCCGGTGGGGGCGATTTGCTCGCCTAGCAAGATAGCGCGGCCGTCGCCGAGGACGGCGAAGTGGCCGAATTGGTGTCCGGCGTAGGCTTGGGCGAGGGGTTGGGCGCCGGGGGGGAGTTGGTTGCCGGTGAAGAGGGCGGCGTTGGCCGGGGGCGCGGCGAGGTCGGAGGGCAGGCCAAGGGCAGCGGCGAGGGGGGCGTTGAAGGCCACTAACTGGGGGTGGCGCACCGGGCTGGGGAGGGTGCGGGTGTGGAAGAGGTCGGGGAGTTGGGCGTAGGAATGTTCGAGTTGCCAGCGGGCGGCGGGCGCAGAGGGGGAGGAAGCGGACATGGCGGTGGGGAGGCCGCGGAATGCGATGGCCTCAGCTCCCAGCAAAGGGCGCGGTCTGCGAAAGACAAGGAGGGATGGGAGGGCTGGGCGGGGAGGCGGCCCGCAATTTAGCTAGGAAATTAGGCGAAGAGTTTCTGGATGGGGCTGGCGGGTTCTACGCCGGTGAGGCGTTGATCGAGGCCTTGGAAGGGGAAGATGAGGCGGTCGTGGTCGAGGCCGAGGGCGTAGAGGAGGGTGGCGTGGAAGTCGCGGACGGAGACTTTGTCGACGGCGGCTTGGTGGCCGACGTCGTCGGTGGCGCCGTAGTGGAGGCCGCCTGTGATGCCGCCGCCGGCGAGCCAGACGGTGAAGGCGTGGGGGTTGTGGTCGCGGCCGGGCTTGTCGGCTTTTTGGGAGATGGGGAGGCGGCCGAATTCGCCGCCGCAGATGACGAGGGTTTCGTCGAGGAGGCCGCGCTGGGCGAGGTCGGCGAGGAGGGCGGCGAAGGGTTGGTCGGTTTCTTGGGCGAATCCGCGGTGATTGCCGGCGATGTCGCTGTGGCCGTCCCAGGAGAGTTGGTTATCCATGCCGCCGCTGTAGATTTGGACGAAGCGGGTGCCGCGCTCCACGAGGCGGCGGGCCATGAGGCATTGGGCGGCCATGTGGGCGCAGTGGGGTTGGTCGAGGCCGTAGAGTTTGCGGACGGAGTCGGGTTCTTTGGTGAGGTCGAAGGCGTCGGGGGCGGCGGTCTGCATGCGGTAAGCTAGTTCGAAGCTAGCGATGCGGTTAGCGAGTTCGGCTTCGGCGCCGGAGTTGGCGAGGTTAGTATGGTTGAGGCGGGCCATGAGGTCGAGTTGGGCGCGCTGGTGCTGGGGGGTGAGGTCGGCGGGGCGGAGGAGGTTTTCCATGGGTTGGCCTTTGGGTTTGAGCCAAGTGCCTTGGTAGATGCCGGGGAGGAAGCCGGAGGTCCAGTTACTGGCGTTGCCCTTGGGAAGGCCGCGGTCTTTGGGGTCGCTCATGACGATGAAGGCGGGGAGGTCGTCGCTGGGGGAGCCGAGGCCGTAGGTGACCCAGGATCCGGCGCTAGGATTTCCCATGCGGGTGACGCCGGTATTCATCATGAAGAGGGCGGGCGAGTGGTTGTTAGACTCGGTGTGCATGGAGTGGATGAAGCTCATGCGGTCGATCTGCTGGGCGAGGTGGGGGAAGATTGAGCTGGCCCAGGAGCCGCTTTGGCCGTGCTGGGCCCAGGCGAAGGGGGACTTCATGAGGGGGCCCACGGCGTCGGGAAAGAAGCCGGTTTTGGGGTCGAAGTTAGGGAGGGCCTGGCCGTCGCGCTTTTGGAGTTCGGGTTTGTAGTCCCAGGTATCGACTTGGCTGGGGCCGCCGTTCATGAAGAGCCAGATCACGGCCTTGGCCTTCCCGGGGAGGTGGGAGGGCTTGGGGGCCATGGGGTTAGTGCTGGGGGCGGCGAGGCCGCTTTGGCGGAGGAGGTGTTGGAGGGCGAGGAAGCCGAAGCCGCCGCCGGCGCGCTGGAGGACCTGGCGCCTCCGCCAGGCGGCGAGGGGGTGGGAGGGGTCAGTTGACATAGATAAATTCGTTGAGGGCGAGGAGGGCTTGGCAGAAGTCCGTTAGGGCGGCGGCGCGCTCCGCGGGGTCGGCGGCGAGGCGGGGGGCGAGGAAGGCGGCGGCGGCCTCGCGTTCGGAGGGCTGGGGGAGTCGGCCGAAGGCTAACAAGTAGGCGCGAGAGGCGAAGGGGTCGGGGTCGGTGGTGGCGGGACCGACCGCGGCGGCGACGCGGTCGGCGAAGGCGCGGGACCACTGGCGGACTTGGGGGCTATTGAGGAAGAGGAGGGCCTGGGGGGCCACGGTGGTGGTGGGGCGGAGGCTTTGGCTGGTGAGGGGCTCGGGGGCGTCGAGGACGAGCATGGAATTGAGCAACTGGCTGCGCTTGAGAGTGAAGTAGATGCTGCGCCGTCGGCTATCTTCGGAGAGGGTGCCGGGGCCGTAGAGGGTGGGGTCGAGGAGGCCGGAGACGGCGAGCATGCTGTCGCGCACGGCCTCGCCTTCGAGGCGGCGGGGGATTTGGCGCAGGAAGAGATTATTGTCTGGATCGGCGGCGGTTTTGGCGGGATCGGGGGCGCTGTTTTGTTGGTAGGCGGCGCTGGTCATGAGGAGGCGGTGAAGGGGTTTGAGTTTCCAGCCGCCGCGGATGAGTTCGCTGGCGAGCCAGTCGAGGAGGGCGGGGTGGGAGGGGAGGGCGCCCATTTTGCCGAAGTCGCCGGGGGTGGCGACGAGGCCGCGGCCGAAGTGGTGTTGCCAGAGGCGGTTCACCGCGACGCGGGCGAGGAGGGGTCCCGCGCCGTGGTCGACGTCGCTGATCCAATTAGCGAGGGAGCGGCGGTGGCCGGAGGAGCGGGATCCGGGGGGAGGGGTCCAGAGCCACTGGGCGGGGTCGCCGCGGGTGAGGACCTGGAGGAAGCCTGGGGTGGCGACTTGTTGTTTTTGGTTGGGGTCGCCGCGCTTGAGGAGGTGGGTTTCGGGGAGGAAGGGGGGGCCCTGGGAGTGCATCACGATGGGGGGGAAGCCCTCGGCGCAGACCATGACGGGGGAGGTGGCGGCGGGTTTGCTGGCGAGGTGGCGGGCGAGCTTTTGCTGGGCTTCCTGCCAAGTGGGCTGGGTGGTTTTCCACCAATCGAAGAGGAGGGATTCCTCGGAGGGGGTAAGGGGGTTGGGGCGGTGGCGGAGGGCGGCCACGGCGGGAGGGAGGACGGGGGCGCGGAGGTCGGGGGGCGGGCCGCAGCTGACGGAGAGGCGGGGGCGGGCGAGGTTGTGGCCGGTGTTGACCTTGAATTCGAGGGAAACGGTGAGTTGGGTGCCGTTGGGGAAATCGAGGGGTTCGGCGAAGGGGAAGGAGGCGGCCTGATTTTGGCCGATGCCGCCCTGGTCTACGGCCCAGCCGGAGGCGGGGTTATCGTCGAGGGCGGCGGCGCCGGAGAGGTGGTCGGCGTTTTGCTGGTGGGTGACCTGGGGGGGGAGGAGGGCGATGGTGCGGGGGGGGCCGCCTGGGAGGGCGGCGGCGGTGACGAGGATGCGGCTGAGGGCGAAATTGCCGTTGGGGGCGCGGCCGGGTCCGTGGGCGGGGGCGGAGTCGTCGCTGAGGGCTTCGAGTTTGAGGGCGGTGAGGGGGTGTTGGGTGGTGGTGGCGGTGAAGGTGTAGACGTCGCTGGGGGCGTTGGGGCCGCTGGCGCGCCAGGAGCCGTCGTCGAGGGGTTGGAAGGTGGCGCCGCCTTGGGAAGTGAGTTGGGGGTTGTCGAGGAGGGCCCATCCGGGGCTGGGCGAGGCGGAGCGGTCGCGGAGGTAGGCGGCGAAGGCCGAGGGGCGGTCGGCGGCGGTGGATGCGAGGGCGGCGGAGAGGCGGGCGGTTTCGGCGGCGAAGTCGGCCTTGGCTTTGGCGGCGGCAGCGGGATCGATTTCGAGGTCGATGTTGCTGCGCACGGTGCTGGTGAAGGTGGCGAGGAGGCGGTAATAATCCTGGGTGGGGATGGGGTCGAACTTGTGGTCGTGGCAGCGGGCGCAGCCGACGGTGAGGCCGAGGAAAGCGCTGCTGGTGGTGCCGAGCATGTCGTCCATGGCGTCGTAGCGGGTGCGCTCGACTTCGTTGGCGGTGATTTGGGTGGGGAAAACCCCGGCGCCGAGGAAGCCGGTGGCCATCATGGCTTGGGGGTTTTCGGGGGCGAATTCGTCGCCGGCGATTTGCCAGCGGGTGAACTGGTCGAAGGGCAGGTCCTCGTTGAGGGCGCGGATCACGAAGTCGCGGTAGTGATAGGCATGGGGGCGGTCGTAGTCGTGTTCGAAGCCGCTGCTTTCGGCGAAGCGGGCCACGTCGAGCCAATGGCGGGCCCAGCGTTCGCCGTAGGCGGGGGATTGGAGCCAGCGGTCGAGGAGGGCGGGGTAGGCGGGGGCGCTGGGGGAGTCCTGGGCGAGGGACTGGAGTTCTTCTGGGGAGGGGGGCAAGCCGGTGAGTTGGAGGCAGGCGCGGCGGGCCAGGGTGGCGGGGGAGGCGGGGGGATTGAAAGTGAGGTGGGAAGATGCGGCGTCGGCGAGGAGGAAGGCGTCGACGGGATGGGGGGCGCCGGATGGGGGCGGTGCGGTGGCGAGGGGCTGAAAGGCCCACCATTGGCGGTCGGCAGGGGAGACCTGGGAGCGGTCGCGCGGGGGGGATTTTCCGGCGGCGAGGGGGGCGTCGTAGGGGGCGCCGAGGTCGATCCAGGCGGCGAGTTGGGCGGCGAGGGCTTCGGGGAGGATCGGTTTTTTGGAGGGCATGGCTGGTTTGGCCTGATGGCGGACCAGTTGGAGGAGGCGGCTTTGGGCGGCGCGGAAGGGTTCGATGGCGGGGCCGTCGGCGCCGCCGCGGAGGAGGCCCTCGCGGGTGGCGAGGTCGAAATCGCCTTTGGTATGGGAGCCGCCGTGGCAGTCGAGGCAGTGCGTTTGGAGGAGGGGGGCGATGTTTTGGCGGAAGAGCTCCAGGCCTTGGGTCATTTTGGCGGCGTGGTCGGGGGGGAGCTCGGCGGCGGCGGCCAGGCCGGAGAGTGCTAGGAAGAACGCAGATCGCATGGTGGGGGGTACGCGATCCGGGGCGCTCGCTTCTCAGCGGGCTGAGGTGGGGGAGGAAGGGGCCGCCTTGCGCGGGGCGCGGGGGTGTGCATGGTGGGGCCGCGCTGGGGCCGGGGACGATGGCTGTGGCCGCTCCTATTTATCTCAATTAACTACTTATGATTTCCTCTGTTCCACTCAAAATAGCGGTATTGGCAGGCGACGGCATTGGGCCGGAAGTGATGGCGACGGCCTTGGAAGTGCTGGAGGCCGTGGGGGCCAAGCACGGCTTGCGGTTTTCCTTTGACCCCCAGCTGGTGGGGGGGGCGGCGATTGATGGGGCGGGGGAAGCGCTGCCCGCGGCCACGGTGGCGGCCTGCGAGGGAGCGGAGGCGATTTTGTTTGGGTCGGTGGGTGGGCCGAAGTGGGAGAAACTGCCGCCGCAGGAGCAGCCGGAGCGGGGAGCGCTGTTGCCGCTGCGGAAGCATTTTGGGCTGTTTGCCAACTTGCGGCCGTCGATTTGTTTTCCGAGTTTGATCGACTCCTCGCCGGTAAAGAACGAATTGATTGAGGGCGGCTTTGATGTGCTTTGCGTGCGGGAATTGACGGGGGGGATCTATTTTGGGGCGCCGAAGTGGCGGCGGGAAGTGGACGGGGAGATGACTGCGGTGGACACCATGGTCTATAAGAAGAGCGAAATTGAGCGCATCGCCCACGTGGCGTTCAAGGCGGCGCAGGGGCGGCGCCAGCACGTCACGAGCATCGACAAGGCCAACGTCTTGGAAAATGGGCTGCTGTGGCGGGCCACAGTGGAAGAGGTGGCGCGGCAGTACCCCGAGGTCAGGCTGTCCCACCTTTATGTGGACAATGCGGCCATGCAGCTGATCAAGCAGCCCAAGAGTTTTGACACCGTGCTGGCGGAGAATTTGTTTGGGGACATCTTGAGCGACGAGATGGCGATGATCGCGGGGAGTTTGGGGATGTTGGCGAGCGCCAGCTTGGGGCGGCAGAAGGAGAACGGGTTGTACTTTGGGCTCTACGAGCCGAGCGGCGGGTCAGCTCCGGACATCGCGGGGCAGGGGATTGCCAATCCCATCGCCCAGATTCTTTCGGCGGCGTTGATGTTGCGGTATTCCTTCGGGGAAGAGGCGGCGGCGGCGGACCTGGAGCAGGCGGTGCGGCGGGCGATTGATGATGGTTTCCGCACCCGCGACATTGGCCAGGACGGGCCCGGCACGACGCTGGTGGGCACCGCGGGCATGGGGGCGGCGGTGCGCGAGCGGTTGTGAGGGAAGGCGGGAAGTTTTTAGTTTCCCGCGCCCGGATTTCAGCGATGGTGGGAGGGTGACTGAATCTTCCTCCCGCCATCTCTGGCAACATTTGCTGGCGGTCTTGTGGCTGCTGGCGGGCGCGGCCCCGCTGCGCGCCGACGTGAAGCGGCCCGCTACGCCGCCGGTGCCAGTGGCGCGCCCGGCCCAAGCGGAGGCGATCCGCGGATTTCCGGTGGCGATCCGGCTGGAGGGGGTGACTTCCTCGGCGCGGGTGCTGCAGTTTATCATGCGGCAGCCGCCGAAGCACGGGCGCTTGGAGGGAGCGCCGACCTCGGCGGGCAAAGACAGCGCGGTGGTGCGCTATGTGGCGGATCCGGGGTCGACGGCGACCAGCGATAGTTTTTCCTATGCGGTGAAGGTGGAGGGGAGCGGGTCGTCGGAAGAGGCGGTGGTTTCGCTGCGGCTGAGCGACCCCGCGGCGGTGCTGGAGGTGCCCAGCGGGGTGGATTTGGGGCGGCTTTTGGCGATGGAGGTGAGCGAGCACGGGGTGCGCATCGCCAATAAGGGCAATGCGCCCTTTCGGGCGACGGTGCCTTTGCCAGAGGGCTGGAGTTGGGCGGTGCCGCCGGGCGGGCGCTTTGACGTTGCGCCGGGGGGACAGATCGAGGCGGTGGTGCGGGTGCGGCCCAAGGAGGCGGGGGAAGTGGATGAAAAAGTGCTGCTGCGCCCGGGGTATGCGCTGCGATTTACGGGTCGGGTGTTGCCGCCTTTTTTGGGGTATCCGTCGCTGCTGCGGCTGCAGTGGGAGCCAGAGCCGTTCCGCCGGGCGTACCGCTTTAATATCCGCAACAATCGGGGGGAGGCGATGCGCTTGCGCCTGAGCGCTCCTGCGGGGGTGGAGGTGCCGGCGAGCGTGGAGATTCCAGTGGCGGAGTCGGTGGAAGTGGCGGTGACTTGTGCGGGGCAGGTCAGCGTGCCCTTGGCGGGGAAGATCCGTTTAGAGGCGCCGGGATGGGTGCAGGAGATCGACTACGAGGCGGCCGCGGCACCGGCGGTGATGGAGTTGAGCGGAGTGGGCGCGGATGGGGTGGTCGATTTTGGAGTATTGGAAAAGGCGGAGGGGGCGGTGCGGACGCTGGTGCTGCGCAATGTGGGGGGCACGGCTTCGGTGGTGCGCTGGGATGGGCTGCGCTTTTTTGTGGTGGAAGGCTTGGAGGACGAGGCGGTGCTGGCGCCGCAGGCGGAGCGGACTTTTGCGATCCGGCCGCGCCCAGATGAACCGGGGCGCCTGCGGGAGGAACTGGCCTTGCGGATGGCGGGGGGAGATCGCTTGCTCAAGCTGCAGGCGGAGATCGACCCCAAGGCGAGCCAGGCGGCGCTGATGGCGGGCACGGTCTTGGAAGTCAAAGCGGCGGCGCCGGGGAGTCCGGAGTTGGCGCGGCCGCGGTCGGAGCGGGGGCGGCAGCTGCGGGTGCAGGTCTTGACGGCGGGGCTGATGGAGGCCATTCCGAATGCCGATGCCAGCTTGCCCACGGTGAATGCGGTGCGGCTGATTGAGGCCGAAACCGGTCCCGAGCGCCTCGTATTTGAGTGGGATGCCCCTGGGCCTGGGGTGTGGACTTACAAGGTGCTGGTGCGGATGCTGCGCAATCACGGGCTGCAACAGGCTCCGATCCCGGAATACGGCACGATGGACAACGTGGCGGTTTCGGCCACTCCGCTGGGAGGGCGGGCGGAGGTAACGCACTTGCGGCCGGGAGTGCGCTGGTCGTGCCGCATCGTCGGCCTGCGCAGCGACGGGGTGGCGACCAAGGCGGGGGACGACCTGACCTTCCTAACGCCGCCGGTGGGGCCCTCGCGCTGGCCGTGGCGGGTGCTGGGGCTGCTAGGAGTGATCTCAGTGGGCCTGTACGTGCGGCAAAAGTGGAGGGAGGATGTGAAGTGGAAGAACTAGGTCAGCCCGCGGCGGGGGCGGTGAAGCACCTCTATGTGCACGTCCCCTATTGTCACAAAATTTGCCCTTATTGCTCGTTTTATAAGCACCTGCCGACGAGCGGAGGGTTGGCCACCTATGGGGAGGCCCTGCTCGGGGAGGCGCGCCACTGGAAGGCTGGGGGGGTGCCGCTGGCGCTGGAGACGGTCTATTTTGGGGGCGGAACTCCGACCTTGTTGAGCACGGCGGCGCTGGAGGCCCTGCTCGAGCCGTTGGCGGAGGTGCTGGATTTTTCGGGGGTGAGCGAGTGGACCATGGAGGTGAATCCGCGCACGATCACGGAGCAAAAAGCCGCGGCGATGCGGCGCGCCGGGGTGAACCGGGTTAGCTTGGGGGTGCAGGCCTGGGACCGGCCGACCCTGGCGACCCTGGGGCGAGACCATTCCCCCGAGGAGGCGGCGGAGGCTTTTGCGATCCTGCGCGGCGCGGGCTTTGCGGTGGTGAATGTGGACCTGATGTTTTCCGTTCCCGGCCAGCCCTTGGCGGCCTGGCGGGAGACTTTGGAGCGGACCATCGCGCTGGGTCCAGATCACGTTTCGGCTTACAATTTGACCTACGAGGAGGACACCGAGTTCTTTAAGCGTTGTCAGGCGGGGCAATATGCCGTGGAGGAGGACCGGGACGAAGTGTGTTTTGCCACCGCCATGGCATTGCTCGGAGCGGCGGGCTTGGAGCACTACGAGATCTCGAACTACGGCCGCCCGGGGAAGGAGTCGCGGCACAATCAGAGTTATTGGGCGGGCTGCGACTACGCGGGGCTGGGGCCGGGGGCGGTCTCCACGGTGCATCGGCAGCGGTTTAAGAATATTGAGAATACGGCGCTGTGGCAGCAGGGGGCGCTGGCGGGGGCTCCGCTGCGGTGTGAGCACGAGGAGATCACGCCTTCCAAGTGGCTGTGTGAACGGCTGGCCCTGGGGCTGCGGACGCGCGAGGGCCTGCCCGCGGCCTGGCTGGCGGAGGTGCCGGAGGCGGTGGCGCGGTTGGAGGAGGAGGGCTTGGTGGAAACCGGGGGCGGCCGGGTCCGGCTCAGTGCGCGGGGCAAATACGTGGCCGACGGGGTAGCGGCTCACCTCTGGGAGGCGATGGGGGATTAAAAAGGATGGGTTTTTGAGCTTTTTGCTTAGAAGTTTGCCGGGAGGGAGGCTAAGGGGGGAACATGGCGAAAAATTCACAGGCAGAAACTCGACAGTGGTGGGCGTTTCCGCTGTTTCACGCGCTGGCGCTGGTGTTGGTGGCGAGTGGGCTGCGCCTGGGGCTAGTGGCGGCGTTTCGGCCGGAGGGGCTGGGCTGGGGAGAGGCAGGTGGGGCTTTGCTGCGGGGCTGGTGGAGCGACTTGGCGGTGGCGGCGGCGGTGGTCAGTCCCCTGGCCTGGTGGTGCGCGTGGCGGCGGCGGCCCTGGACGGGGCTGGCTCGGGTGATCCTGGTCGGGGGAGTGGGGGTAGCGTGGTTTGTGCAGGCTTTTTTGTTTGTCAGCGAGGGCTATTTTTTTGACGAGTTTCTGTCTCGTTTCAACACCGTGGCGATCGACTACTTGATCTACCCGACGGAGGTGGTGACGAATTTATGGGAGAGCTATCCGCTCGTTTGGCTGGTGTTGGGCTGCGCGGTGGTGGCGAGTTTGCTGACGTTGGGGTCGCTGCGCTGGGCGGGTCCAGTGGCAGCGGGGCCGGGGCCGGGGCGGTGGCGTCGGCTGGGCGCCTGGCCGGTGGCCGCGTTAGTGATGGGGGGCTCGGTGGCGCTGATGGATGTGAAATTTAGCCGGGAACGGGTGGTCAATGAATTGGCGACCAATGGGGCGGTTTCGGGGTTGAGCGCGGCGTGGTCGCGCAATTTGGCTTACGATGTCTTTTACGCCACCTTGCCGCGCGACCAGGCGTACGCGGTGGCGCGGGCGGCGCTGGGGGCGCAAGGTGGAGAGTTCAGCGGCCCGCCGCCGCCTGCGGAGCCGACCGGGGGGCCGGATGAGGCCTGGTGGGAGGCGGCGCGGGCCTCGCTGCAGCGGCGGATTCCAGGTGATCTGGCCCGCCCCAAGCTGAACGTCTGCGTGCTTTTGGAGGAGAGCTTGGGGAGCGAATTTTTTGGGGCCCTGGGGCGCAAGACGAAGAAGGGCAAGCCGGATACCCTAACGCCTCGGATGGACCGCTTGATGAACGAGGAGGGCTTAGTTTTCGACCACATTTACGCCGATGGGAACCGGACCATCCGAGGGTTCGAGGGGGTGTTTTCCAGCTTTCCGCCGCTGCCAGGGGACTCCATCCTAGCGCGGGACCGCACGGAAAATGTGGAAACCTTGGCCCGGGTGCTGAAGCGCGACGGCTACCAGTCGCTCTTTCTCTATGGGGGCCACGGGACCTTTGATTTCATTCGGTCCTATGTCGTTCCTAACGGGTGGGATCGCCTAATTGAGCAGGGCGATTTTGCGAAGCCGGTATTCACAACGGCCTGGGGGGTCAGCGACGAAGACCTCTACAACCGGGGGCTGGCGGAGATGCGGGCGATGCACCAGAGCGGGCAGCCCTTTTTGGTTTCCTTCATGACGGTGTCGAATCACTTGCCCTTCTCCTATCCGCCAGGGCGCATTGCGGAGGATCCGGCGGCGCGCAGCCGCAAGCACGCGGTAAAATACGCGGACTGGGCCCTGGGGGACTTTTTTGAGAAGGCTAAGCAGGAGCCCTTTTGGAAGGACACCGTATTTGTGGTGGTGGCGGACCACGGGGCTCGGGTCTACGGCAGTCAGACCATTCCGCTGAAGAGCTATGAGATTCCGCTAGTGGTGTTGGGTCCGGCGGCGGTGCCCCAGGCGCGGCGGGTGGGGGCTTTGGGTTGCCAGTTGGATGTCGCTCCCACGGTGCTCGGGCTGATCGGGCGGCCCTACGATTCGTTGTTTTTTGGTCGGGATTTGCTGCGGGAGGGGAGCGGGCCGGGCCGGGTGCTGATGCACCACAATCGCTCGATCGGGATTTACGAAGCGGATCGCCTGGTGGTTTTTGGACTCAATCAGCAGACCTCCGCTTGGCAGGGGGGATTGAAAGGGGCGGAACTGGCGCCCCTGGCGAGCTTGGATGCGGCGGCGCAAGCGACGGCGCGCCAGGGCATGGCCCTGTTCCGGGTGGCGGACGACCTCTACTTGCAGCGCCGTTACCGGGTGGCCCCGCAGCCCTCGGCGCCGGAAGTCACCGCGGCACCTTGAACGGAGAGGTTGATTTTGGGGTTTTTTTCCCTGCGGGAAGGCGGATGCGAAGCTACCCTATGGCGATGAACATTTTGGTCGTGGAGGACGAAGTCAAGGCGGCGGACTTTTTGCGCAAAGCTTTGGGAGCGGAGGGCTTTGGGGTGGATGTGGTCCACCGGGGGGACGTGGCCCTGGAGATGGCTTTGCGGGGCGGGTATGGGGCTATTGTGTTAGATATTATGCTGCCGGGGCAAGATGGGCTCAGCGTCTTGCGGGCGCTGCGGGAGCGGGGACAGACCACTCCGGTCTTGCTGCTTTCGGCGCGGAGCCATCTCAGCGAGCGAGTAGATGGGCTCAATGCGGGGGCCGACGATTATTTGGCCAAGCCCTTTGCGCTGGAGGAAGTGTGCGCCCGGGTCAAGGCTCTGTGCCGCCGGGGCGGCGACCCCCGCGGCAGTTTGCTGCGGGTCGGAAATTTAGTGTTAGACACAAACAGCCGCATTGCCCAGCGCGGTTCTCTGCGCGTTGAATTGAGCGCCCGGGAGTACCGGCTGTTGGAGTATTTTATGCGCCATTCGGGCCAGGTTTGCACCCGCGCCCTGCTTCTGGAGAAGGTCTGGGATTACGATTTTGATCCTGGTACTAACTTGATTGACGTCACGGTGCGCCGCCTGCGGGAGCACCTTGAGGGGCCGGGGGAGGTGGAGTTGATCCACACCGTGCGCGGTCAGGGCTATTTGATGGAGGATCGGGGATGAGGCTGCGCACGCGCCTATTTTTGTGGTATGGCGGGGCCCTCCTGTTGGTTTTGATTGTCTTGGTAGTGCACAGCGCGTATGAGATTTACGAGTACTCGCGCCCAATCCAAAAGGCGGCGTGGCACGAAATTAGGGAAGTGATTTTTGTGGAGTTGGCGGTGGGTTTGCCGCTGATGCTGCTCGGGATGGGGGCGGCGTGGTGGTTCTCGCGGGACATGCTGGAAAAGTTGCAAAAGCTGACGGACGCGGCCGCAGGTCTGCACGCGGGGCACTTGGAAGTGAACTTGCCCAAGGGGCGTCCGGTGCGCGACGAGGTGGATCGTTTGGGAGAAGTCTTTGGCAGCATGGCCGAGCGGCTGCGGGACAGCTTCGCGCACGCCCGGGATTTTACGCTGAATGCCTCGCACGAGCTGAAGACGCCGCTGGCGGTGATGCGGGGGGAAGTGGAGACCGAGTTGCGCAGCGCGCCCCCCGAGCCCGCGCGGCTGGCCTGGATGGAAAGCTTGTTAGAAGAAATCGACCGCCTGGCGCGGGTGGTTGACGGCCTGACTTTTTTGGCCAAGGCGGACGCGGGGCAGATTGCCTTTAAGGCGGAGAGCTTGGCGCTAAGCGACCTGGTGCGGGACGCGGCGGAGGATGCGCAATTTTTGGCCCAGCCGCAGGGGTTGGGGGTGGAGATGGCGCTGGAGGCGGGAGCTTGCCTGGTCTTGGGGGACTGCCACCGCCTGCGGCAGCTGTTGCTCAACTTGGTGGACAACGCGATCAAGTACAACCAACCTGGGGGATTTGTCAGGGTGCGGCTCGGTCGGGAGGTGGGCTGGGCGGTGCTGGAGGTGGTCAATCCCGGGCCAGGGATTCCCCCGGAGTTGGCGGGTCGGGTTTTTGAGCGCTTTTTCCGGGTGGATTCCAGCCGCAGTCAAGCGATTGAAGGGAGCGGCTTGGGGCTGCACATCGCGCAGTGGATCGTGCAGCGCCACGGGGGGGATATTGGGTTAGCGACGGGGGGAGACGGCCTGACCCGGGCCACGGTGCGGCTTCCCCTAGCTGGGTCTGGCCGGGGGCTGTGGGGCTGAGGAAGCAGGCATGATCTCGGCTTGTGCGGAGGGGTGAGCCGGGGTGAGGTGAGGGATGAGCGATCCGACCCCATCTCCGCTGCCCAGTCGCCGCGCCAATGCCGACTACACCGTGGTGGACCGTTCCCCGGTGCTCTTTCCCGCGGGGGAAATGGTCGAGGTGGGGCAACCCGATGCCGCGTGGGAAGGCTGGGTTTGGGTAAGCAATGCCGAGGACCGCGGAACCTATGTGCCGGTGAGCCTGCTGGAGCAACTCAGCGCGACCCAGGCGCGGCTGCGGGAGCCTTTTCAGGCGGTCGACCTTTGCCTCAAAAAAGGGGAAGCGGTGGAGTGTTTGCGCGAGGTGTGCGGTTGGTTTTGGTGCCGCAGCGCGGCGGGCGCGGAAGGCTGGGTGCCGGACTATGTGCTCAGCTAGGCGAAAAGATTCGGCGGCTCGGCGCTTTCTTTTTTTTGTTATGGCGGACGATGAATTGCCCTTGGGACCGGCCGGGCCGCGGCTCCTGCCGATGGCGGCGCGGGTGCTTTTGGACGGGGCGGTGGCGGACTTGGAATTCGACTACGCGATTCCGCCGGAGTTGGACGGGGTGGCCCCGGGGAGTCGGGTCAGCGTGCCGCTGCGGCAGCGCACTGCGACGGGGACGGTGCTGGTGGTGTATCCGGCGGCGGAAGCGGAGGTTCCTCGGCTGAAGCCGCTTTTGGGATTGCTCTCCGAGCGGGTGATGATTCCGCGGGCGCTGATGGAGTTTGGGAAGTGGGTTTCGGAGTACTACTGCGCTCCGCTGGAGAGCGTCATGCGGGCCATGCTGCCGGAGGCGGTGCGGGAGGAAAAGCACAGCGAAAAGCGGCGGCTCGCGGTGCGCCTGCTGCGGGAGCCGAGCGAGGAGGAACGCACTGCCCTCGCTAAAAAGGCGCCCAAGCAGGCGGAAGTCCTCGCGGCGCTGCAACTTGCGGGCGGGTCGGCGGCGGCGGCGCTTTTTTCGGGGGCGGCTCTCAAGGGATTGCGCGAGAAGGCCTGGGTGGAGATTGCGGAGGAGGCGGTGGCCCGCGACCCCTATGAGGGCGAGCGCTTTATTAGCACCAAGGCCCTATCTTTAAATCAGGCGCAGCACCACGCCCTGCTCGCGGTGTTGGAGGCGGTGCGCGAGCCGCGGGCCGCCAAGCCGATGCTGCTCTTTGGGGTGACGGGCAGCGGCAAGACGGAAGTTTACTTGCAGGCGGCTCACCGGGTGCTGGAGCAGGGGCGCAGTGTTTTGGTGTTAGTGCCGGAGATTTCCCTCACTCCGCAAACGGTGGAGCGCTTTAAGAGCCGCTTCGCGGAAATGCAGGACCGGGTGGCGGTGCTGCACAGCCACCTCGGGCAGGGCGAGCGCTTCGACGAGTGGCACCGCATTCAGCGCGGGCAGGCCCGCATTGTGATCGGGGCCCGCAGCGCGCTCTTTGCCCCGCTCGAGGACCTCGGGCTGATCATCGTCGACGAAGAGCACGAGGGTTCGTACAAGCAGGAGCAGCCGCCCCGCTATCAAGCGCGGGATGCCGCGGTGGTGCGGGCCCGCCTGGAGGGCTGCGCCATCTTGCTGGGCAGTGCCACCCCGGCGCTGGAGTCCTGGCACAATGCCCAGCGCGGCAAATACGCCCTGCTGCGCCTCCCCGAGCGCGCCGACGACGCCAAACTTCCCCTGGTGCGCATCATCGATATGCGCTCGGAAAAAAAGCGCGCTGCCAAGGGCAGTCCGGCGATTCTAAGCGAGCGGCTGCGCATCGCCATCGACCAGAGGCTCACCAAGGGGGAGCAGACCATCCTATTTCTCAATCGGCGCGGATTTGCTAGTAGTATCGTTTGTCAAGCGTGCGGCTACGTGGTGAAGTGCTCCCACTGCGAAATCGCCATGACGGTGCACCGCGAACTGGGCCGCCTGGTGTGCCACGTCTGCGGCTTTCAGAAGTTGACCCCGCAGAAGTGCCCGGAGTGCCGCGATCCTGCCATTTTGCTCGCGGGCTACGGCACCGAGCGGGTTGAGGAGACTTTGCGCAAGGTCTTTGCCCGCGCCCGCATCGCCCGGGTGGACGCCGACAGCATGGCCCAAAAGCACACCCTGCGCGACACCTTGCATGCCTTTAAAACCGGAAAGTTAGACCTGCTGGTGGGAACGCAGATGATCGCCAAGGGACTCCATTTTCCTAACGTAACTTTGGTGGGTATTCTCAACGCCGACATGGGGCTGCACATTCCCGACTTCCGCGCCGGGGAGCGCACGTTTTCGCTCCTGACGCAAGTGGCGGGGCGGGCCGGGCGGGGCGAGTTGATGGGCGAGGTGGTGGTGCAGAGCTTTACGCCGCACCACCCCTCGATCCAATTTGCCCGGCAGCACGACTACGAGGGCTTCAGCGTCCAGGAACTGGAATTTCGCCGCCAGTGCGGCTACCCGCCCTATGGGCATGCGGTGTTAGTGACGGTGCGCAGCGAGCGAGAAAACCTGGCGGAATTTTCGCTGAAGACGCTGCACGCCAAATTGGCCAAGATTTTCCCTCCGGAAATTCTCCTGGGCGAACCGGCGCCCAGCCCATTGGTGAAGTCGCACGACCAATACCGCTTTCAAATCCTGATTCGGGCGCGCCAGGCGCGGCAGATTACCGATCCGCTGATGGCGGCCTTGGGGTCCTTGAAGATGCCCAAGGAGGTGATCGCCACGGTCGATGTGGACCCGGTGAACTTGGGTTAGGCGCGGGGGCGGCATGGGGGCGGCGGAAATACCCTGCAGGGGAGTCAAAATGGGTTTAGGGTGAGGCCTATGATGGACCCCACGCTTGCCGAGAAGATCATGCACCTCCGAGTCGCCATTGAGCAAGCCGAGGGCTTGCCGCCCGAGCAGCGCGGGGAACTGCAGCACGCTCTGGAGGAGTTGGCGCAATCCCTTGCGGGCGAGGAAGCGGGGCAACTGGCGCCGCTGCAGCAGCTGGAAAAAAGCCTGTTGGAGTTGGAGGCTAAGCATCCCGATGCCGCGCAGCTCTTGCAGGGGCTGGCGGAGGTGCTGGGGCGGATCGGGCTGTGAGGTGGGAGGTGGGAGGCGGGTGGGTCGGCTTGCGGCGCGGCGGCGTTTTGCCTTGGAGGTGACCGGGACGTGGGCCAGGCTTGCGGGGCTGGGGTCGTTGGGAGGGTGGGTTGGCTGGCTTTGGAGCGCGGGGAGTTTAAATTTATAAGATATGATAGGAAGTCGAATGAAGCTAAACGTTATTTTGGTGGCGGCGCTGGGCTCAGCAGGGCTGGGTTTGGGCGGCTGGGCCCAGGCGGGCCTGCCGGGGGGTTGGGCGGCGGTGGCGCGGCCCACCAAGGAGTGCGCGGCGGCGGCCACTTTTGCGGTCCAGGAGCAAGGGAAGGCGATGGCCAAGCAAAGCGGGGCCCGCGCCAAGAAGTTGGCGTTGCTCCAGGTTTTGGGGGCGGAGGAGCAGGTGGTGGCGGGAGTGCGGTACCGCTTAAAGCTGAAGGTGAAGGTCGGTGACGCGGAAAAGGTGGCTCAGGCCGAGGTGTGGTGGCAGGCGTGGAGAAAGCCAGATCCGCACCAGCTCCTCAAGTGGACCTGGAAGTAAGGTGAGCGGCGGCCGGGGGACGCTGTCGGAGTCGGTTTTATGGCGCCCCTACAGGGCTTGGATTCCTTTGGTGCTGGGAAAAACCCAGGGCGTTGCCCTGGGCTGAGGGATGCCGCCCCCTGGGGGCGCAGATGCGCGCCCCGCTGGGTCGCGGTTTCGCAGCGCCATCGGCGCGGCCTGCGCCTGCCCAGGGCAACGCCCTGGGTTATTCGGCCAAAAAGCGAACCTAGCCCTGAAGGAGCGACCTCATCGGTGGGCCCCATCGCGCTCTTTTCCAACAAAGAAACCTAAAAACGGGAGTTGACTATCTTCATTCGCGAGCGCGAGGCACTGCGCGTTAGCCGTTCTATTCACGCGTTGAGTATTTTGGGGGGACGGAGCGCTAGCACCCCTGCCGGGGTGCCAGCGCGGCCGCCTCCAAAACGTCCACGGGCCAGCGCTCGGCGCCCACCGAATACGCTACTCAACTCACGATTTTAGGAGAAACGACACAGCGGATGGGGACGGGGCGTCAATCGTTGGCGCGGCGGGATCGCTGGTGGGGCCGCCATTTGTGAGTTCACTGACATAGGGCTAAGCTGAAGCCAGGAGTTTCTAACTCGTTCCTGTGGGGCAGTTTACACGGTAGCTATTCAGGAGGTATAACCAGGGAGCCATGGGGAGGCTTCGGGCAGGGCCGGAAAATGCTTTTTGCCTGGGCGCGTCGGCGCGCGCCGCGGGCTCCTCCATGGGCGGAGAGCGGGGGCCGGGAACTAATTTTGAGGGGGCGATGCCTCGGGCGCGGCTGGGGTCGGAGACGGTGTGGGTGGCGATGCGGGGGGCTCGGCGGGCGCAATTGGCGCGGCTGGCGCGGCTGGCGCGGCTGGCGCGGCTGGCGCGGCTGGCGATGCGGCGGGCTCGGCTGGCGCGGCTGGCGCGGCTGGCGATGCGGCTGGCGATGCGGCTGGCGATGCGGCGGGCGATGCGGCGGGCGATGCGGCTGGCGATGCGGCGGGAGGTGCGGCGGGCGCCGGAGGCGGCGCGGGAGGCGCGGCGGGCTCGGCTTTAAGTTGGGGGAGGGATTGCTGCTGGAGGGCGGCGCCGCGCTGGCGGTGGCTTTGGGCTAGGACTGGGCTGCCCAATTTTTGGTAGGCTTCGGCGAGGACGAGGTGAGTGCCAGCGGAGGGGGCGCCTTTGAGGGCGGCCTCGAGCACGGGCACGGCTTCTTTGACTTGGTCCATGGCGAGGAGGACCTGGCCCTTGGTGTCGAGGAAGGTGGGGGAATTGGGGTAGTTTTCGAGGACGGCGTCGATGATGGGGAGGGCGGCGGCGGCGGTGCCGGGGGCGCGCTGGAGGGCGAGGATGCCGGCGTAGTTGTTGGCGATGATGGGGTTAGCGGGGAGGAGTTCCCAGGCTTTTTTGAACTCGTCGAGGGCCAATTGGGGGCGTTTTTGGTTGAGGCTGAAGATGGCGGAGATCAGCTGGTTGTGGGCGATGAGGCCGGAGGTTTCGAGGCGCTGGGAAACGCGCTGGCGGAAGCCGGGCTGGGAGTTCCAAGTTTCTAGGCCTTGGAGCAGTTCGAGGGTGAGTTCGAGGTTTTCCGGTTGTTGGCTGAGACCGGCGGCGAGGAGTTCGGTCCAGCGGTCGGGTTCGGGGGATTTTCCGGTCCGCAACGCGAGAGTGGCCTGGCGATAGCTGGCGGCTTGGAGTTGTTTGGCTGGGGGGGAGGTGCCAGCGGCGAGGGCGATTTCGATGGCTTTGGGGAAGTCGCCTTGGAGGAGGGCGGCCTGGGCCAGGGAGGAGGCGCGGCGGAGACGCTCTGCTGGGGAGGCGGGTTCGGCGGTGGCGGCGACTTGGGCGGCGATTTTGGCGGCGGCGGTTTTAGATTCCTCTTGGCGGCCGAGGTTTTGCATGGCCTGGGCGAGGAGGAGTTGGGTCGAGGGGGAGGGGGCGGAGATGGATTCCGCGGTGGCGAGGACTTGTTGCCAATCGCCTTCGGAGGCGAGGATTTCGGTCAAGAGGGTTTTGGCGAGGTCGGTGTCGATGGTGCCTTGGCCTTTGGCGGGGTCAGCGCTGAGGGCGTGTTGGAGGCAGATTTTGACATCGGCTTGGGGGGCGCCTGGGGTCTTGGTGGCCTGGATGAGCTGGGCGCGCCGGAGGTGGGCGGGGCCGTAGACGACGGAGTCGCCGGGGGCGAGTTGGTTGAGAAGATCGACGGCGGGTTGGATTTGGTTGAGGGCGAGTAAAACTTCGAAGAGCTTCATGCGCGGCTCGCGGGCGGCGGGATCTTCCTCGATTTGGCGGCGCAGCCAGAGGGCGGTGTCCCTGGTTTTTCCGGCGGCGGCGGAGACTTCGGCGCGCTTTTGGAAAAATGCGGGGCCGGGGTGAAGGCGGCGGGTGACGGCGGCGGCGGAGATGGCGCCGGTGAGGGCCAAGGCGGCGACCGCGGGGAAGGCGAGTCGGGGCACGTGGCGGAGGGAAAAGGGCTGCGCCAGATCGACATGTTTAGCGGTGTTGTAGCTCATGGAAGATCAAGGGGCAGGAGTTAGGACCAATTGTGCGGCCAGCGAGGCGCGGGCGGCGGTGAGCAATTCGGCGGCCTGTTGGCCTTCGTAGGAATTGAGGCGGGGGGCGCCGGGCATGACGACTTGGACTTGGCAGAAGGGCCCGGCGCCGTCGAGGCCTTCCTTTTGGATGTCGCCGCCGCGGAGTCGGGCGACCAGGATATCCCAGCGGGCGCGGAGGCGGGCCTTGCGGTTGGCGGGTCCACCGACGAAGCGCTTGCCGGGCAGGTCGTAGTTGTCATAGCAGACGAGCATGGGCGGGCGGTTGGCTTCCTTGGAGAGGAGTTCGAGATAGGAGAAGGGGGAACTGGACTTGAGGCCGGTGGACCCCTCGCGCTGGACGGCCCAGTCGCGGCTGATGTAGCAGTAGCGGAGCGGGTGTTGGTGGTCGTAGGGGAGGTCGGCGGCGATCATGGCCTTGAGGCCGCCTTTGCGGAAGGTCCAGAGGTGCTGCTGCAGGGAAATTTGTTCAATGAGGCTGACTTCGCTGCCGTTGGCATCTTTTTGCCAGCCGGCGAGCTCGGCCGGGAGATCGACCGCGGCCAGGGAGGGAAGCCTCGAGGTGTCGACCTTTACCGCGGGGTCTTCATGGAGACGGAAAACGATTAGATCTGTGAGGGAGCCCAGGGCAATGACCACAATAACCAGGCCGAGGGGTTTGGATAACCTGTCGAGGAGGCGATGGAAAGCGGCGGAGGGCTGCAATTCCGCGCCGTCGATTTGGCTGGGTGGCGCGGGATAGATTTCCAAAAAGCTGCGCTTGGGTTTATGGGGGTTAACGGGCCGCCGCCAGGGGAATTGGAGTCGCCCCAGGGTTTCTAGGCCAGCGCGCAGACTGGGCAGGAGGGAGAGGGCCAAGAGGTAGACGGCGAGGCCGGTCAATTCATGCTTCCAACCCTTGGTTAGGTCGATGTTGGAGGCGTAGAGCCCGGCGATAGCGAAGATGCGCAGGCAATTGCCCAGGACCAGAAAAACGGCGCAGCTGCTGAGGGCGGCGATGGAGGCCCAGAAGCCCTGGCGATACCAGTTGAGGTAGATTTGGGCGGCGATCAAGCCGGTGAGCAACGACTGCATGCCGCTGCAGGCCTCCTCGACCAAAATGGCGCCCTGGCTGGTCTCCAGGATGACCCCCTGGCGCACGTGGGGTACCCGGGATAAATCCAAGGCCCAGGAGGCCATCTCGGTGGCCAGGCGCTGGAGCACCAACAAGAGGTTTCCCTGCAGGAAGGGAACGGGAAGGCAGATCAGGCCGATCAAGAGGGCGGCCCCGCCGATGCGGGACCAGGGCAGCACCCGGGCCAGCCAGGTGATTCCAAAAAGGCCGAGCCCGATCATTTGGAGGGCGGGCGAGCCTGCGAGGGCCCCGAGGAGAAAGACCAGGCCGGATAGCACTCCGAGGGCCAGCACTGCGGTGGGGGAATTTTCCGTGGGGCCGACAAAGGCGGGGATGTCGCGCGCCAGGACCACGAGGAGGCCGACCATGCCCAGGGCAAAGCCGACTTCCAGGGAGCCAAAGGAGGCGAGTTGGTAAATGAGGAGGCCCAGGGCGGCGGCAAAGAGCAAGGCCATGAGCCAGGCTATGGGGCCGCCCTTTTTCTTTTGGTCTTTCCGATTGTAGTTGAGGACTACGTTAGGATTTGGTGCCGGTGGGGCGGGGGAATTGGACATGGCGGAAGCGAGCGGTGAGCTAGAGGGGGGCTGAGAGCGTGCTAATAAACGAGAAAATCCATTTAGCCAGCTGCAGAATTACATAATTAGAGCAAAAATGAAGCCAAAACGGCGGAGGGGATGGCGGTTCGGCGCGGCCCGCCTGGGCCCATCGAGGGCGGCGCGGGGGTGGGGGAATTAGGCGGCGGCTTGGGCTTGGAGTTGGTTGAGTTGTTCCCAGCGGAGGTAGAGTTGTTCGATTTGTAGGCGCTGGCGCTCCATGGCGGCGGCGGTTTCGGGGACCTGGGAGGCGGCGTGGAGGTGGAAGGCGGGGTCGTTGAGTTGGGCTTCGAGGGCGGCGAGGGATTCCTCGGCGGCGAGGATGGTGGCTTCCATGCTTTCGAGTTCGCGTTCTTCCTTCCAGGTGAGTTTGCGGGCTTTTTCCTTGGGTGGGGCCGAGGCTTGGGCTGGGGTGGGGCTGGGGGAGCGGGCGGCGGAGCGCTGGGCCTGGAGGCGTTCCTTATTTTTTTCGAGGTAGTAGCTGTAGTTGCCTTCGTTGACGTGGACGTGGCCGTCGCCTTCGAAGGCGATGATGCGGTCGCAGACGCGGTCGAGGAAGTAGCGGTCGTGGCTGACGAGGAGGACGCAGCCGGGGAAGTCGAGGAGGGCTTCTTCGAGGACGCGGAGGGTTTGGAGGTCGAGGTCGTTAGTGGGTTCGTCGAGGACGAGGACGTTGCCGCCGCGGCAGAGGATTTTGGCGAGGAGGAGGCGGCTGCGTTCGCCGCCGCTCATGACGCTGATTTGTTGGCTGACGCGGTCGTCGCTGAAGAGGAAACGCTTGAGGTAGGTGCGGACGTGGAGTTTTTCGCCGCCCCAGGTGATGTAGTCGGTGTTGCCGCCGATTTCTTCGAGGGGGGATTTGGAGGTGTCGAGGGTGAGGCGTTGTTGGTCGACGTAGTTGAAGACGGTTTTTTTGCCGACGGTGACCTTGCCGGCGGCGGGCTCCTGTTGGCCCATGAGCATGCGCAGGAGGGTGGTTTTGCCCATGCCGTTGCGGCCGACGATGCCGGTGCAGCTGCCGGGGGTGAGGCTGAGCTCGAGGTTTTGGAAGAGGGAGCGGGAGGGGATGCGGGCGGCGATGGCGAGGGCGTCCACGATGATATTGCTCATGGGCGGGGGCGGGGGGATGAGGAGGGACATTTCCTCATCTTGCTCGGGGGCGGCCTGGTTGGCGATTTCGTGATAGGAATTGAGGCGGCTTTGGCTTTTGGTGGTGCGGGCTTTGACGCCGGCGCGGACCCATTCGATTTCGCGGCGGAGGAAGGTTTGGCGGCGGTCTTCGCGGGCTTGGTCGTTGTTGCGGCGTTCGGCGCGGGCGGAGAGGTAGGTGCTGTAGTTGCCTTCGTGGACCCAGATTTTTCCGGCGTCGAGTTCGGCGATGCGGGTGGCGATGCGGTCGAGGAAGTAGCGGTCGTGGGTGACGAAGAGGCAGGCGTGGGTGGCGGAGGTGAGATATTCTTCGAGCCAGCGGATGGATTCGGAGTCGAGGTGGTTGGTGGGTTCGTCGAGGAGGAGGAGGTCGGGCTGGGAGATGAGGGCGCGGGCGAGGGCGACGCGGCGTTTTTCGCCGCCGGAGAGTTGGGCGACGGGTTTGTCGGCGGGGGGGCAGGCGAGTTCGGTGAGGGCGGTGCGGACGCGGGAGTCGAGGTCCCAGCCGCCGAGGTGGTCGATGCGGGAGAGGATGTCGGATTCGCTGTAGCCCAGGGCGCCTGGGGTGCCATTTTCGTAGGCTTCGATGAGGTTGACGACGTGGCGGGCGCCTTCGCGGACGTTGGCTTCGACGGTGAGGGATTCGTCGAGGGCGAAGTCTTGGGGGAGGTAGCCGGTGATGAGTTGTTGGCGGCGGGAGACGATGCCGGAGTCGGCTTTTTCGACGCCGGCGAGGATGCGCAGGAGGCTACTTTTGCCGCAGCCGTTGCGGCCGACGAATCCGACTTTTTCGCCTTCGCCAACGGCCATGGTGGCGCCATCGAGGACATTGTGGCGGCCGAAGCTGAGGGTGAGGTCTTTGACGGAGAGGACGGCGGGAGGCATGAGAGGGGTGGGGGGCGGGGAGCGGGGCGGAGATTAGCGGCCGATGTAATTGAAGGCTTGGTCGTGTTTGACGGGGTCGAGTTCGAGGAGTTTGCCGGCGGCATTGACGGCGGCGAGGACTTTCTTTTGGGCGCGGGCGGTGAGTTGGCGGCCTTTGCGGGCTTTTTGGACGACCTTGTGGGTGAGCCCGTTGGGGCCGGCGGCGGCGACGATGTGGTGGTTGTTGAGGCCGCGGCTTTCAAGGAGGGCGTCGAGGGGCTGGGGGCCCAGGGACATGGCGAGGGCGGCGGCTGGGGGGGTGTCGGTCATGGGGAGGGAGGAGTAGGGTAAGTGAGGTGAGGGGGGGGCGGGTTATTCGTCTTCGGCGCGGGGGTCGCGGGAGAGGAGTTCGGTGAGGGCGGCGGCGCAGGGTTTGCCTTCGTAGAGGATGGCGAACATTTGGTCGATGATGGGGGTGCGGAGCTGGAAGCGGCGGGCGGCGGCGTGGATGCTGCGGGTATTGGCGACGCCTTCGGCGACCATGTTGAGGGATTCGGTGATCCAGGGGAGGGAGCGGCCTTCGCCGAGGAGGCGGCCGACGCGGTTGTTGCGGCTGTGCTGGCTGTAGCAGGTGACGATGAGGTCGCCGACGCCGCTGAGGCCTTGGAAGGTTTGGGGGCGGCCGCCAGCGGCCATGCCGAGGCGGGTCATTTCGGCGAGGCCGCGGGTGACGAGGGCGGCGCGGGCATTGTCGCCGAGGCCGAGGCCGGCGCAGATGCCGCTGGCGATGGCGAAGACGTTTTTGACGGCGCCGCCCCATTCGATGCCGGTGACGTCGGTGCTGCGGTAGGTGCGGAACCAGGGGAGGGTGAAGAAATCTTGGAGGCGAAGGCTGACGGCGGGGTCGAGGCTGCCGATGACGGCGGCGGCAGCGAGTTGGCGGGCGACTTCTTCGGCGTGGTTGGGGCCGGAGAGGACGGCGAGGGGTTGGTGGGGGAAGATTTCGCGAAGGACGCCGGACATGGTGAGGCCGGTGTCGAGTTCGATGCCTTTGATGCAGCAGAGGAGGGGGGCGTCGGGGCGGAGGGCGCCGCTGGCTTTGAGGTTGAGGGCGGTCTGGCGGAGGGCGGTGGAGGGGACGACGGCGAGGACGAGGTCGGCGTCGGCGAGGTCGGCGAATTGAGCGGTGGCGCGGAGGTGAGGGGGGAGGGGGATGCCGGGGAGGTAGCGGCGGTTTTCGCGGGACTGGTTGAGGAGGTCGGCGGCGGCGGGGTCGCGGCCCCAGAGGGTGACGCGGGGGGCTTTTTGGGCGGTGAGGAGGGCGAGGGCGGTGCCCCAGCTGCCGCTGCCGAGAATGGCGGGGTGTTTCATGTGGGGGAGCGGAAGCGGTTTTCGGTGCCTTGGCGGAGGCGTTGGATATTGGAGCGGTGGCGCCAAACGGCGAGGCCGCCGATGGCGGTGGCGAAGGCGAGGAGGGGGAGGGAGGGTTCGCGGGGGGGGGAGGAGAGGGCGCGCTGGAGGAGGACGGTGATGGGAAGAGAGAGGCCGGCCGCGATGGAGGCGACGGCGACGTAGCGGGTGGAGTAGAAGGCGAGGAGCCAGACGAGGATGGCGGCGGCGAGGGCGAGGGGGAGGATGGCGAGAAGGGCGCCGGCGGAGGTGGCGATGCCTTTGCCGCCTTTGAAGCCGAGCCAGAAGGTGAAATTGTGGCCGAGGACGGTGCCGAGGGCGGCGAGGAGGAGGGGCCAGGTGGGGTCTAAGGCGGCGTGGCGGCAATAGAGGCGGGCGGCGAGGACGGGGAGGAGGCCTTTGAGGACGTCGAGGGCGAAGACGGGGAGGCCGATGCGTTTGCCGAGGACGCGGATGACGTTGGTGGCGCCGATGTTGCCGCTTCCGTGGAGGCGGATGTCGATGCCTTTTGATTTGGCGATAAGGTATCCGAAGGGGGTAGCCCCGGCCAGGTAGGCGAGGAGGAGGGTGAGGGCTAGGGCGGCGAAACCAGGCGAGGGCATAGGGGGATAGGATCCCGACAGGAGGGACGCGGTGTCAATGGCAAGGAGGAAGCCTGAGGGGCGGGCTAATCGCGGCGGCAGCCGGCGATTTCGAAGGGCAGGGGAGCGGCGGCGGGGTCTGGGTAGGCGAAGACTTTATTTTCGTAGTTGCGGATGAGGGTCAGGCCGTCGTCGCGGTTGATGAGGTAGTCTGGGTTGATGGGGACCTTGCCGCCGCCGCCGGGGGCGTCGATGACGAATTGGGGGACGGCGTAGCCGGACGTGTGGCCGCGGAGTTGTTCGATGATTTCGATGCCTTTAGCGACGGAGGTGCGGAGGTGGGAGGAGCCCTTGATGAGGTCGCACTGATAGAGGTAGTAGGGTCGGACGCGGCAGCGGAGGAGTTTTTGGACGAGGATTTTGTAGGTGGTGGGGTCGTCGTTGACGCCGCGGAGGAGGACGCTTTGGTTGCCGAGGGGAATGCCGTGGTTGGCGAGGAGTTCGAGGGCGGTTTTGACTTCGGAGGTGAGTTCGCGGGGGTGGTTGGCGTGGACGCTCATCCAGAGGGGGTGGAACTGGGCCAGCATTTGGCAGAGGGCGGGGGTGATGCGCTGGGGGAGGAAGATGGGGACGCGGCTGCCGATGCGGATGAATTCGATGTGGGGGATGGAGCGGAGGCGCTGGAGGAGGGATTCGAGCCGCTTGTCGGAGAGGAGGAGGGCGTCGCCGCCGGAAAGGAGGACGTCGCGAATTTCGGGGTGTTGTTCGAGGTAGCGGAAGGCGGCTTCCCATTCAGTGTGGAGTTCCTGCTCGCCGACGCCGGAGACGACGCGGCTGCGGGTGCAGTAGCGGCAGTAGGAGGCGCAGCGGTCGGTGACGAGGAAGAGGACGCGGTCGGGGTAGCGGTGGACGAGGCCGGGGACGGGCATGTGGCTGTCCTCGCCGCAGGGGTCGGCCATTTCTTCGGGGCGGTCCCAGGATTCTTCGATGCGGGGGACGACTTGGCGGCGGATGGGGCAGTCGGGGTCAGTGGGGTGGATGAGGTTGAAGAAATGGGGGGTGATGGCGAGGGCGAGCTTATTGCCGGAGAGGATGACGCCGGCGCGCTCGGCCTCGGTGAGGACGAGGCGGGATTCGAGTCCGGCGAGGCTGGTGACGCGGTGGCGCATTTGCCAGGCCCAGTTGTTCCAGTCTTGGGGGGAGACGTTTTCGCGGTCCCAGTAGCCTGGGGCTGGAGAGGTGAAGGCGTGGTCGGCGGCGGCGGAGGGGAGGAAGGGTTCCATGGGGAGGAGGGGGGGCTTGGGGACCGCAGAGGGAGAGCGTTTCCGGTCTGAAGTTTGTTTGCCCATTGCCGATGGGGCGGGGCTAAGAGGGGAGGGAGGCGGCGATGGCGTCCCAAGCGGCGTCGCTGGCGGAGGGGGGGACGGGGGGCTGCTGAGCGCGGGCGAACCAGTAGTGGGCGTTGCTGATGTCGCCTTCGATGAGGTGGAGGAGGGCGTGGAGCCAGGAGCCGGTGGGGCTGGGGATATCCTGGGCGAGGAGGTGGGCTTCTTCCCAGCGGTTGGCTTTGATGAGCCAGAGGGTGGTAGCTTCTGGGGAGAGGTTTTGCGGGGGCGCGGGGTCAGTGAGGGCGCTCTGCTTCAATTGGCTTGGCGTCATGGCGGGGAGGGGAGGGGTCGGCGAGGGGGGAGTCGGCGAGGCGGATGGAGCCGAGGATGGGGCTGGTGACGGAGTTGACCAGACCACCGGCTTGACCGAGGAGGTGGGTGGCGGTGCCGCAGGAGGAGAGGGAGGAGGTGGCGGCGAGGAGGACGGCGAGGCGGAGGGCGAGGGGGATGCGCATGGAGGAGAGGAGTTATTGCCCCCAACTGGCGGGGCCTTCAATGGAAATGGCGCCGGAGGGGAGGTGGATTTTGAGGAGGGTGGAGGGGCTGGTAGCGGCGACGCGGGTGCCGCCGGAGGAAAGGAGGGCTTGGCCGCGCAGGGTGAGGACTTGATGGGAGGCGTGGTAGTGGATTTCCTGGGCGCTGGCCTGGGTGGGATCGGCGGCTTCTGGCGATAGGGTGGCGGTGGCGGGTTGGCCGCGGACGCGGAGGGCGGCGGGGTCGTCGGCGCCGGGTTGCAGTCGGTAGGCGACCTCGCGGCCCTGGAGGACCCAGCCGCCGGCGAGGGTGAGGGCGGTGGCTTGGAGGCGGGTGGGGTCGGGTCCGAGTTCGGCGTCGCTGACGAGGAGGCCGCTGGTGGGGAAGCGGAAAGGGGTGGGGAGGTTTGGTTCGGGAGGCGAGGCCAAGGGGGAGGGCGGGACCGGGCGGGCGGCGCTGCCGAAAGTGACGAGGCGGGTGGCGCCAGCGGCGAGGGATTTGGCTCCGGTGAGGGTGGCGCTGGCCCATTTTCGGCTGCCCGAGGCGGTGGCGGCGGCGACGGCGCGAGAGCCCGTGGCAGCGGCGCTAGCGAGGTTTTTGGTGCCTGCGACGATGGGGCGGCCGAGCCACTGGGACCCGCGGGCGAGGCGGTGCTGGGCCTGCTGGCAGGAGGACAGAAGGGTGGTAAGGCAGACGGCGGCGGGGAGCAGGCAGCGCATTTTCCGGCGGGGGGAAGAAGACAGCTTACCATGACCGGGCCGGGCCCAGGCGCCAGAAGGATTTTTCCTAAAGCGGAGCCGGGAAGTCAGGGCGAGGGGGACTGGGGGCGATCCTCTGAGGGGGAGGCTGGGGAGGCCGCTGGGGGAGCGCCATCTGCGGGAGGGGCGCGGTCGACGAGTTGGAGGAGATGGGTCTGAAAGGTGGGGTCTCGCTCGTAAAGCATTTGGTAGACGCCCTGGCGCATGGCGGGGTCGTCCATCAGGCCGATGGCTTCGGCGATGCCGCCGCGGAAGGCCTCGGGGTCGCGGTCGAACCAGGTTTCGCAGGCATCGGCGACGACTTGATTGCGCTGGGTGGGGTCGGAGAGATTCATGGCCCACATGAGGGCTTCCGCGGGGGCCGTGGCGGCGGCGGCGACGGCGAATTGGCTGGCGGCGGCTTCTTTGGCGGGGCCTTCGGGAAGGCTATTGAGGTATTTGGCGGCGGCGGCGGGACTTTGGTCGGTCCAGGGAGTGATGAGGGCGGCGGCGGCGGCGGCGCGGTCGAGTTCGGAGTCGAAGGAGGCGAGGGCAAGCCAGGCGGCGGCGGCGGGGGGATCGGAGGTCGCCCATTGGGCGAGGGCGGCGGTGAGGGGGGCGGCGCGCTCGGGGGCGGGGAGGAGGGCGGCCCAGGCGGCGGCGGAGGGAGGGTCGGCGGCGGCCCAGGCGGCGGCGACGGCGGCGGCGGCTTGGAGGCGCATTTCGGAAGGGGGGAGGGCGGCGGCCCAGGCGGCGGCTAGGGTCGGCGCGGCGGCGCTCCAGCGGCTGGCCAGGACGGAGGCGGCTTCGGGGTCGTCGACGCCGGTGCGGGCCATCCAGGCGGCGGCGTCGGCGGGGCTGCGGTCGCCCCAGTGGAACATGAGGGCGGAGAGGGCGTCGTCGCGGAAGGTGCCGGCGGGGAGGGAGGCGGCCCAGGCGGCGGCCTGTGCGGGGTTGGCGGCGACCCAGGTTTCCATGAGGGCCTCGGTGGCCTCGGCGCGGGTGGCGGGGTCGATGAGGCCGGCTACGGAGAGGGCGGCGGGGTAGTGAGGAGAGGCGGTGAAGGGGGGCGCTGCGGGGAGCGCTGCGGGGAGCGCTGCGGGGAGCGCTGCGGGGAGGGGGGCAGGGGCGCCTGGGCGGGGCGCGGGTTCGGCGCGCGGCAATGGTGGGGCCGAGGGCGCGGCGGAAGCCGAAAGGGCCGGGGAGGGCACGGCCGTGGGCGGGGGGATGAAATGGAGGCCGAGGGCGAAGAGCAGGAGGGCGGCGGCAATCCAAGCGAAGCGCCGACGCCCGGCGGGAGGAGGCGGGGCGGCGGGCTCGAGGGAGGGGGGGAGGCCTCCGGTTTGGTCTGCGAAGGGGTTCACGATCCGCGCTTGAAGCGGCGGCCGACGATATCGCTTTCGAAGCCGCTGACGTCGACGGCGCGGAAGTAGTAGCGTTTGCCGACGGCGGTTTTGACGGTGGTGTCGACGATCCAGGTGACGGAGGCCTGGCCTTTGGCGGTGAGGCGGGCGCGGCGCCACTTGGAGGAGCCCTCTACTTGGTAGTAGACGGCATTGATGCCGGCGGCGGAGGTAGTGCTGCCGCTGCCGCTGGAGACGCCGGTATCGACGGCGGTGCCGGTGATGAGGAGTTTAGAAGTGGTGTTGATCGCCGGGGTGGTGATGGTGATGAGGGGGATCCCGGTGCTGGCGACGGGGGGCGTGGTCTGGGACCAAGCGGGCAGGGCGGGGGCGAGCCAGAGGGCGGAGAGCAGCAACTTTTTCATGGGAGGGGAGGGGAAAAGGGGACTGGGTAATCTGGGGTCAAAGACAGCGCCTGGCGAGGAAAAGTTCAAAGGGTTTGGGCGAAATCGGTGAGGGGCGGCGGTTCGGCTTCGATTTCCACCAGAGTGCCGAGCTCGGCGAGGTCGAAGAGTTCGATCACGGCCTGGTTGCCGAGGCGGATGCAGCCGTGGCTGGCGGGTTGGCCGAGGAGGTCTTCTTGGTTCGTGCCGTGGATATAAATATAGCGGGAAAAAGTGTTGGCGTTGTCCGCGTCGAGTCCCTCCAGCCAGAGGATGCGGGTGAGGACGCCGTCTTCCGCGGCCGAGCTGGGCTGCCAGAGGCCGACCGGGCGGCGGCCTACGAAGCGGGTGTGCAGGGGGGCGCCATGGCCGATTTTTTGGGCGATGCGAAAGCGCCCGAGCGGGGTGCACTGGCTGTGGGGGACCGAGCCGACGCCAAACCGGGAAGTGGAGACCGGCCAGGAGCGGAGGCAGGGGCCGGAAGCGGCGCGCCACTGCAGTTCCTGGCGCGCGATAGATACATAGATTTTCATGAAAGAGCGGGCGAATGGGGTGAATGGGGCGGGGCCCCTTTAGAGCGTTTCGTTCATAAGATAGATGAAAATTTTCACTTGATGGAGATTTTATGTCACTTATCGGCTTGACGCCAGGCATCCTTCCGATGATTTTGGTAAATCCTAATAACCAAGGGAACCTAAATACCCATGACAAAAACCAACCACAGCACACAGGCTGCCGCCATCCTCGGCAGCTTGGCACTCGCGGCCTCCGCTTTTGCGGGAACCACCGTTGCCACCGGCAAAGGTCCCGTGACCCCACCCGCCCCTCCTGCCTCCACGGGCTTGTTTGACAGCGTCGGCGCCACCGTCGACGTCGGCTACGACACCCACTACTTCTTCCGCGGATTTTTGATGAGCGAGCAGAACGTGTGGAGCCAAGTGGCTCTGTCCGTGCCTCTGGCGACCAACCTGTCCCTGGGCCTCTCCGCCTGGTACACCTCCTCCACGGACATCAGCTACGATGAGTTGGATTTGAACGCTGGCTTGAACTACGACGCCGGCTTTGCCAAGCTCGGCCTCGGCTTCACCCACTACGAATTCTTCCACGGGGACGGTGGCGATGACACTGGCATCCACGGCGCGGAAGAAATCGGCCTCACCGTTGCCAAGGGCCTGGGCCCCGTCAACGTCGGCGCTGGTTACTACTACGACTTCGAAACCGAAGGTTCCTACATCGAGCTCGGCGTGGACGCGCCGATCGCGGTGACGGATAACTTCAGCATCGTTCCTTCGGCTTTGGTTTCCTACGGCGACGAGTACTACTCCGCCGAAAGCGACTTCCAGAACCTGAAGCTCGCCTTGGCCTTCCCGGTCAAGCTGACCACCACCGCGACCCTGACCCCTTATGTGGCTGGGAACATCGCGCTCTCCGCGACTGAAGACGTCACCGACGACGAAATCTACGGCGGCGTGAAGCTCAGCGTGTCCTTCTAAGCAACCTGGATGGGGTGGCGCGCTGCGCTGCTTTAATCTTTCGAGAGCCTCCCAGTCCGCTGGGGGGCTCTTTTTTTGTTTTCAAAAGGGTTTTGCTGGGAGAGGGTGGGCGGGCGCGCGGTGCGCTCGGCCTTATTTCTTGGCCAGAACCGGCTCTACAATTCGGCTATTTTTTTCATTTTTTCCCATGCATTATCGCCCTCTTTTTCTTGTGCTCAGTGCCTCGCTGTTGACGACTGTCGGCGGGGCGGAGCCGAACGACAACGCGGGGCGGGAAAAGGCGCAGTTGGCGGACGTCAAAGTGCCGGAGGGCTTTGAGGTGACGCTTTTTTCGAGTCCGCCGCAGTCGAACTACCCGGTCTACGCGGCGGCGGCGCCGGATGGCACGGTGTATGTCAGTTCGGACAAGAATGGGTCGCTCGACCGGGCGGGGAAGCGGGGTTCGGTGATTCGCCTGCGGGATGTGGACGGGGACGGGCGGGCCGATGAGGCCAAGCCCTTTGTGGCCGACGTGGATTCGCCGCGGGGCCTGGTCTGGGACCACGACCGGCTGTACCTGATGCACCCGCCGCACTTGAGTGCCTATATCGATCACAACGGGGATGGGGTGGCGGACGAGGAAAAGGTTTTGGTGAAAAACATTGCCTTTGGGTTTAAGGATCGCCCGGCGGACCACACGTCGAATGGGGTGACGCTGGGGATCGACGGGTGGCTTTATTTGGCGATTGGGGATTTTGGGTTTATGGAAGCGGAGGGCGCGGACGGCAAGAAGTTGCAGTTGCGGGCGGGCGGGGTGGTGCGGGTGCGGCCGGATGGCAGCGACTTGCAGGTTTTTGCGCGCGGCACGCGCAACATTCTGGAGGTGGCGCTGTCGCCGCTCCTGGATGGCTTTGCGCGCGACAACACCAACGACGGGGGCGGCTGGGACATGCGCTTTCACCACTTCAGCGGGCTGGAGGAGCACGGCTACCCCTCGCTCTACATGCAGTTTGGGGAGGAGATCATTCAGCCCATCGGGAATTACGGCGGGGGATCGGGCTGCGGGGCGGGTTGGCTGGATGAGCCGGGTTTTCCGGCGGGCTATCGGAATGTGCCGCTGACAGTCGACTGGGGGCGGGAATTCGTCTACCGCCACGAGGTGGCGCCGTCGGGGGGCACGTTTACGGATAAAACCCACGAATTCATCCGCCTGCCGCGGGCCACCGACGTGGACGTGGACGCTTCGAGCCACTTGTATGCGACCAGTTTTAAGGGGGCGACTTTCAACTATGCGGGGGAGGACGTGGGCTGCGTGATTCGGGTCACGCCGAAGGGCTATCGGGCGGAAGCGCTGCCGGATTTTGCGGCGCTGGACGCGGCCGGGTTGGTGCAGGTGATGGCTGGGCCGAGTCACCGCCGCCGCCTGGAGGCGCAGCGCACCTTGCTGCGGCGCGGGCTGCAGGATTCGGCGATTGCGGCCCTGCAGGCTTTGGCGGCGGATGGTCAGGCGCCTCTTTCCGGCCGGGTGGCGGCACTTTTTGCGCTGGAGCAAGGGCAGGGCGAGCAGGCGGCCCCCTTCCAGGAAAAGATGATGGCCGATGCGGCGCTGCGGCCGCTGGCGATTCGGGCGGCCTCAGACCGCGGGCGGGCGCTTTCGCGGGGGCTGCAGGCGGCGATGGTGGTGGCCTTGGGCGATGCTTCGGCCCGCACTCGGACGGAGGCGGCCGTGGCTTTGGCGCGCAGCCAAGCGGCCGGGAGTGCGGGCGCGCTGGCGGAGTTGCTGGGCGACGCCGATCCCACGGTGAGCCACACGGCGGTGCGGGCCTTGATGAGCCTTAAAGCGGTCGAGGCTTGTTTGGCGGTGGTGGACGCCCCGGGCAGCAGCGACGCCCGCCGCGGCGGGGCCCTGCGGGTTTTGCAATCGATGCACACCGTGCCGGTGGTGGAGGCTTTGCTGGGGCGCTTGGCGAGCGAGCAGGACAGCGCGCGGCGCCGCGGATTGATTACCGCGCTTTGCCGACTTTCAGCGCAGGACGGGGTTTGGAAGGGCGACAGCTGGGGCACGCGCCCGGACACGACGGGGCCCTATTATCAGGCGGCGGCTTGGGAGGCTACGGAGCGGATCACTTTGGCCTTGAGCCGGGCGCTGGCCCAGGCCTCGCAGGGGGAGGCCGCGTTTTTGCTCGGCGAGATGAGCCGACACAAGATGCAGGACGACGCCGCGCTCGGACAAGTGGTGGCCTTGGCCTTGAAGGATGTTTCGCTGGTTCCGGTGGCCCTGGCCCAACTGGAGCGCAGTGGGCGCCAGTCCCCGGAGGCCCTGCCGCTGCTGATTGCGGCGGCGGCGCGGCCGGAGACCAGTCCCGGGGATCGGCTGACCGCGGTGGCGGTTTTGGCCAAGGCCGACAGCCCGGAAGGCGCTTTGGCGAGCTTGCGGGCCCTGAGCTTGCTGGCCAAAACGGAGGAAGGCCGCAAGGCCGCCGCGGTGTTTTTGGGGTCGCCTAAGTTGGAGAATTATCACACCCTGATGGAGCAGGCCGCCCTGAAAACCGATGGCGCCGAAGGCGTTTGGGCCGACGCCGCGCTGCTGGCCTTGGCGAGTCGGCCCTCGGGGTCGCCGGAGGCAAGGCAGCTTTCCCAGGTGGCGCTCGACCAGGGTTGGGCGGTGCCGGGGCGGCGGGTGCAGATTTTGCAGGCCATTGCGCTGACGCGGCAGCGCGCCTATTCGGAGCGGGTCTTGAGTGCGCTGGGCGATGCCGATCCGGCGGTGCTGGCGGCGGCCCAGGAAGCCGCGGCGATTCTCAAGTTGGACCCCGGCGCGGTCGCGGGGCCCAAGCTGGCGACGCTGGCGGTGGGGGAGGTCCTGGAGGCCGTGCTCGCGGCTAAGGGCGATGCCGCAGTGGGCGGGCAGATTTTCCTGCAGGCGGGCTGCGTGGCTTGCCACACCGTGAGCAAGGACGAACCCCAGCGCGGACCCTACCTGGGAAGCATCGCGGACACCTACAAGCGCCGCGAATTGGCCGAAGCCATTTTGGACCCCAACAAGACGATTGCTCAGGGGTTCGTCACCAACTTGTTTGAGATGGCGGATGGCAGCACCCAGATGGGCTTTGTGACCACCGAGGCGGCGGACAAAGTGGTGATCCGCAACGTGGCGGCTCAGGAGATCAGCCTGGCGGTGGCGGACATCCGGAAGCGGGACAAACTGCCGACCTCGCTGATGCCGCCGGGTTTGCTGCTGAATTATTCGGCCAAGGAATTCGCCTCGCTGCTGGATTATCTCCAAGGCCTGGCCAAGCCGTGAGGCGGGTCGGCGGAGGCGGGCCGGAGGTTACGCAGGGCAGAGAAGTTTGAACAAAGCGATGATCTATCTGGACCACAATGCGACCACTCCGATGGCTCCGGCCGTGCTGGAGGCGATGGAGCCGCACTGGCGGGAGCACTTTGTCAATCCTTCGAGCCACTGCCTTGCGGCCCGCCCGATTCAGCGGGCCATGGCCCAGGCCCGGGAGGAGGTGGCGGCGCTGCTGGACTGCGAGCCGGAGGAATTGATCTTCACCAGCGGGGGCACCGAGGCGCTGAATGCGGCGATTCACTCGGTCACGGTGCAGCAGCCGGAGCGCCGCCACCTCATCATCGGAAGCACGGAGCACGAGGCGGTGCGGGGCCCGGTGGCCTGGCTGGAGCGCTTTCAAGGCTATGAGGTGACGCGGCTGCCGGTGAATGGGGAAGGCCTGATGGAGGTGGCGGCGCTGGCGGAGGCGATTCGGCCGGGCCGCACCGCGGCGATCGCCCTCATGTGGGCCAACAACGAGACTGGGGTGCTGCACCCGATCGCGGAGGCGGCCGCTTTGGCGGCGGCGCACGGCATCCCGTTCATCACGGATGCGGTGCAGGCGGCGGGCAAAATGCCGCTGAGCTTGCGGCAGTCGGGGGTGCAATATGCGGCCTTCTCTGGGCATAAATTTCAGGGGCCGAAAGGGATTGGGGCACTCTACGTGCAGCGGCACCGCGCCTTCCAGCCGTGGATGCAGGGGGGGCGACAGGAAAACCGGCGGCGCGCGGGGACAGAAAATGTGTTGGGCATCGTGGGCCTGGGGGCGGCCGCGCGCCTGGCCAAGGAGGCCGAGGGCAGCGGGGTGGCCAGCCCGAGGGCGCTGCGGGACGCATTCGAGGGAGAGGTGTTGCGCCGCATTCCCGGCAGCCGCGCCAACGGATCCCGGCTGCGGCGGGTGGACAACACCAGCAGTTTGCGCTTCGAGGGCTGCCAGGCGGAGGGCCTGCTGCTGCTGCTCGACCAGCGCGGGGTTTGCGCCAGCGCGGGCAGCGCCTGCCACACCGGCAGCTTGGAACCATCACACGTCCTCACCGCCATGGGGCTGGACTTCGCCGCCGCGCGCAGCACCCTGCGCTTCAGCCTCGCTCGCAGCACCAGCGCCGCCGAAATGGATAGGGCACTCGAAGCCCTGGTGGAGGCGGTGGCCAAATTCCGCTCCCTAGTGGCCTGAGCCTGAGGCTGGGGAGCGGCTGGGGAGCGGCCGGAGAAAAGCCTCAGGAGGCGGAGCTCCGGGGGCGGGGGATTTTGCCGGAGAGGCGCTTTTTGAGGAAGCCCCAGCTGAGGCGGAAGCACTGGAGCCCATAGCGCACGCTTTTGCTGAAGGGGATGGAGGAACTGTCCTCTTCGTAAATGGTGGGGCAGGTGATTTCGCAGGTCTGGAGGCCTTTTTCGAGGCAGGCGACGAGGGCTTCGTTGTCGAAGATGAAGTTGTTGGCCAGGTCGTGGAAGGGGATGGATTCGAGCGCGCGGCGGGTGTAGGCGCGGTATCCGGTGTGGAATTCGGTGTGGCGGATCCCCATGCAGGCGCCCATGGCCGCGGTGATGAGGCGGTTGGGCACATATTTCCAGATGGGCATGCCGGTCCCAAGGGTGCCGCTGCCGCTGGTGCGGCTCGCCAAACAAAGGTCGTAGGGGGTGTCGATCAGCATCGCGGCCATCGCCGGGACCATGGCGGGCGAGTACTGGCAGTCGGGGTGGAGCAGGACGATGATGTCGGCCCCCGCGTCGAGGGCCAGCTGGAGGCAGCGCTTGACGTTGCCGCCGTAGTTGAGGTTTTGCGCGTTGCGGTAGGCGCTCATGCCGAGGGCTTGGGCTTGGGCAAAGCCGTCGTCTTTTGAGCAGTCGTCCACAAAGATCACCGTATCCACGACGTCGCGGGGGATGCTGTCCCACATGCGCTGGATGGTTTTGCCCGCATAATAGGCGGGCATGGTGACGGCGATTTGCTTACCCCGGATCATGGCCTGCGTTAGAGGTCAGCCGCCAGGGAGTCAAGCGGCAAGGGGCTGGGTGGAGCGGCCGCGAAAGGAAGATCGGCGGCCTACGGCGCGCGCGACTCGGGATCCCGAGCCGGGGGGCGGAAACCACCGGCGGACCCTGGGGGAGCTCGCGGCGCGCCGATTAGGTCAAGAGTGGGCGCTGACCGTTAGGGGCTTGCGGAAATACCTAGCGTCACCGGAACGCGGACCGCCCTACCCAAACGAAACGCCAATTAGGCAAAATAAACCTTGCGCCGTCGGCGGGCCGTCGGCCATGTCTGTATAGCTTGAACCGCCTTGCCCTCGAAAGTCTCTTTTGGCTAGCCGTTCCTTTTTCACAAGCCGACGCCATGAACCCATTCCCCCTCCCCAGCATATCAGTCGTCATGATTGTAGGCACTAACCGCGAAAATGCCCAAGGCGTGCTGGATGCCCTCCAAAGCCAAAGTTGCGCCGACGGCCTGCTGGAAATCGTGGTCTTCGATTGCGCGGAGGCCTCTGTGCCCGCCCTGAAAATGCCAGGGCGCTTCGCGGCTCAATATATCCGTCGCCCGGGCCTCCACTTTTGGCGCGTCGCCCGCGCCCAGGCCGCGCAGCAAGCCTCGGCTCCGGTGGTGGCCTTTCTCGAGGACCATTGCGAACCCCACGCCACTTGGGCGGAGCGACTGCTTGAGGCCCATGCTGACGGGCGCTGGGCGGCGGTCGGCTATGCCTTCACCAATGGCAGCGGCGATTCATGGTGGTCCCGCTCGGCGCTCATGGCGGATTACGGATTCTTCGCGCATCCCGTGGAGGGCGGGCCCGCTCGCCTGCTCGCGGGAAATAACGTTTCCTACGCCCGGTGGTTTCTCGATGAACTGGGCGACGATTTCGAAAAATCTGTTGGAGTGGATTTCAATGTGCAGGAGATAGCAAATGCCCGGGGCCTCCCGATGAAAGTGGCTCCCGGGGTGCTCGCCGCCCACCGCTGCTACTCCGGCCTGGGGAAACTGTGCGCCGCAAATTTCTACTACCTGAAAATCCTTTCGGTCGCCCGGGCCAAGGCCAACGGCTGGTCTTTTCCCACGCGCCTGGGATGGGCTTGCGGCGTCGTGGCGCTCGTCCCCAGCCTGCGCGTCCTGCGGCTGGCGAAATCTATGTTCCGCCGCCCCTCGCTGATCCCCGATTTCCTGGCCTCAGTCCCGGTGGTGTTTCTGGTTTATAGCGCCGCGGCGCTGGGCGAGGCCTCTGGGTATATTTTCGGCCTAAGCGATGCCGAGGAGAAATTCGTCCATTGGGAATTGAACACCGACCGCATCGCGTGAAGCTCCCCAGCCGCAGCTTGTATGAATAGGAAATGCTCTCCGAGCGCTTTGCGCGGCGTTTGGAAAACCTGCCGATCCATCCGAAAATGAAAAATTTGCCTAACAATAACTGCGATGCGACCTCGCCCGCGCGGCTGTCCGTAGTGGTTGTCGCCCGGGGGCGCCTTTCGAGTATCCAAAAAACGCTAGAATGCCTGCTGGCCCAAACGGCGGCGGGCCGCGTGGAGTTGATCTTATCGACGGACTCGCCTGCGCTTTTGGCGGAAGCGGAAAAGTTCGTCTCGGCGCGCCCGCGCTTTGCCCAAGCGCGCTTCCGGCTCGATGCCCAAAAAGACATAGCGCTCGCGCGGGTCTCGGGCGCGGCGGAAGCCAGCGGGGACAGCGTGGCCTTTGCCGAGGACCACTGTTTCTATGACCCAAACTGGGCGCAGGAGGTCCTGGCGGCCTTTGACTCCTCGGAGGCCGTCATGGGCGCGGCCCCGCTGATGCTCAACCCAAATCGGGAGTCTGCCGTCAGCCGGGCGCAGTTTCTCTTGAGCCACGGACTGTTTGAGGTTGGCCTCGGGGAGGGGCGCTTTGCATCTTGCGAACAACTTCCCTGGCACAGCGCGGCGTATCGGCGCGGGCCCTTTATAGCCGAAAGCCGGGACGAGGGTTCTTTTCACGCCGAGTCGTTCATGCAGCGCAATATCCTGCGCCGCCACCCCGGTTCGCGTTTCGTGCGCTGCACGCAAAGCATCTCGAGGCACGTCAACATGAGCCGACTCCTTCCCGCGCTGGGGCTGGCCTACTACGGCGGCAGAGTTTTTGGGGCCGAGCGGGCCAAACGCCAGCGCTGGGGCTGGCCTGCCAGGTCCGCTCGCTTCTTCGCTTTTCCCCTGGTAGCCCTGCTCAAGCTCGCGCGCCGCACCCCGCATCTGTGGGATGGCGCATCGCCCTCACAAACTCTGGCCACTTTTCTCGCTGCTGGGCCCATTGCCCTGTGCCACGCCCTCGGCGAAGCGTGGGGAATCTGTTTTGGAAGACGCGGCACCTCGGAAAAGCACGCCGCTTTCGAGTGCGACCGTTCCCGTTTTCTGCGCCCCGCCGAGTGGCATCATCTCTTGCCGGATGCCGCTTGGGCGCAAGAAAATCCTGCCTCCGGCGCGAGCCGCCCAGAGAAAGTTATCCCCTGCCTATGACTGCGGACCCGGCCCCCTTGGCTTCCATCATCGTCGCCGCTTACCATTCCGCAGACTTTCTGCCGCGCTGCCTTGAATCGCTGATAGGCCAAACTTTGCAAAACTTCGAAATTATCGTCGTCAACAGTTCCCCCGAAACCCGCACCGCCGCAGTGCTTTCGACCTTTCCAGCGGTCCGCTTTCACCAGCACCCCGAGCGACTCCTCCCCCACGCGGCGCGCAACGTCGGCGCGGAAATGGCTCGCGGAAGGTTGTTGGTTTTTACGGACGCCGATTGCCGGGCCGAACCGGGCTGGCTCGCGGCGCTCGCGGAAAGCCAGGCTGCCGGGCACGAACTCGTCGGCGGGGTCATCGAAACCGCGGCCCCGCACCTCGTTTCGCGCGCCATCCACCTGCTGAAATATTTCGCTTATCTCCGGGGCCGCCCCGCTGGACCTTTTGATCTCGCGGCCACGGGCAGCATGCTCGCTTCGCAGGCCGCCTGGCGCTTGGCGGGTCCCTTCGACGGCTCCCTCTTTGCCGGAGACGCCTTATTCAGCTCGAGGGCGCTTCGGGCGGGTATCACGCCGTGGTTCGAGCCCCGCGCCGTGGTCGTCGACCAGGATGAAAAACTTCCCAGCGGCTTTTTTGGGGATCGACTCCGCCGCGGCCAGGAATTCGGCAAGATGCGCGCCGAGTTTGCGCATTGGACTCGCCCGCAGTTGGCGATGCGCTCGGCCTTGGCTCCGGTCGCCCTCGCCTTTACCCTGGGAAGAATGTTCCACCAATGCCGTCGCGCGGGGAGGCTCACTGATTTCGCCGTCACCTTCCCTTTCCAACTCGCCGCCCAAGCGGCCTGGTGCTTTGGCGAAGCCCTCGGCTATGCCGAATTGTCTCAAAAGGCCATCCCGGGCGACCGCCCTACGCTATGACTGCCCCGCAGATGGGGTAGCTTTCCTGGCAGGTTGTGGCGAGCCGAGGGGCCCGGCTAGTGGAGCTGGCCGCCGTTTTTCCAGGGGACGGTGATGACGCTGCCGGAGGCGGGGCTGTCAAAGGTGCCGAGCTGGTTGAGTTGGCGCAGGGTGCTGGGGGTGGTGCGGAATTCGCGGGCGATGCTCTCGAGGTTGTCGTTTTCGGCGACGAGGTAAGCGACTTCACTGCCTGGGGAGACGGTCTCGGGCGGGAGGGCGTCCTCCGGTGGGGTGGCGCCTTCGGGGGCCGGGGGGGGGGCGTCGCTGGCGTCGGATTGGGGGAGCGGGGAGCTGGGGAGGCGAATTTTGGGGGAATTTGGGGCGGAGGGGGCTGGGCTGGAGCGGGCGGCGAGTTGGGTGGCGGGAAGGATTAATTTTTGGTTGGGGGCGAGGCGCTTGGGGTCAATGGCGCGGTTGGCCTGGGAGAGGGCGGCGACGCTGAGACCGCGGCTGCGGGCGATCGAGGAGAGGGTTTCGCCGCTTTTGACCACGTGGTAGTAGGCGTCGGGGGCTGGGAGAGGGGTGACCGGGGAGCCCGAGGGACGGGGAAGTTTTTTTTCCTTGGCTTGGGTCGGCCGGGCTGGGGGGGTGAGGTCGATGGTGGTGTCGCGCTCTGAATGGGGGGCCATGGGGCGCGCCAGGGGCTTTTGGGGGTCCGGGTGGGTCGATGGGGAGCGCGGTTTGGCGGCGGCGCCGAGGCTGGAAGCGGGCGGCGCAGCCAGGGGCTTGGCGGCGGCGTTTGGGCCCTTGGCGGGCAGGCTCAGCTTCTGGCCCTGGGCGATTTGGCCGCCTTTGAGTTGGGGATTGGCGCGCTGCAGCACGGCGAGGGAGATGCGGTGATGTCGGGCGATTTGGCTGAGGGTATCGCCCCGGCGCACGGTGTAGTCGGCGGCAGCGGCGGAGGGAAGGGCGGGGGATGCGCACAGCAGCGCCAGGGCCAAGCGCGACGATATCCGAAGTTGCAGATAATTCATACCAGTGTATATTTTAAAATACTTAACAGCAAAGTTCAACGAATTTGCTTTAATTTTTAAAATTTAACTCCCATTTTGCCCAATGGTTCGAAGCGCGCGAGCAGAGCGAGTCCATTTCCGCCTTCGGGTGGGGGTGGCGCTGCTGAGTTGGGGAGGGTTTTGGGTGTGCCAGGCGAGGGTGGGAGATGGAGCGGGAGCGGGCCGAGCGGAGATTTTTGTGGCGCCGCAGGTGGAAGGGGTGGTGCCGCGGGCGGAGGTGGTGGAGCCTTTGGAAGGAGGGGAGGAGGCCGTGGTGATGATCGATCCTGGGCATGGGGGCCTGGACGGGGGAACGGTGGGGAACGGGTTGGTGGAGAAGGACTGGACGCTGAAGGTGGGGTTGGCTTTGGCGGAGGAATTGCGGCGGCGGGGCCACCGGGTGGCGCTGACGCGGGAGGGGGACAGCACGTTGCCCTTGGCGGACCGCCCGGCCTTGGTGAACGCGGCGCCGCGGCTGGCCCTGTTGTCGATCCATTTCAACGCTGGGGCGGCCGATGTGGCTGGGGTGGAGACCTGGTATTCCTGGCCGAAGAAGCCGGAGATCATGGCGCGCCTGCACGATGGGGAGGGGCTGCCGGTGGCGGGGACGGGGCCGGACGACGGGCAGAAGTTGGCCCTGGCGGTGCAGGCGGCGGTGCAGCGGCACACCGGGGCGCGGGACCGCGGGATTAAGAATCGAGAGGATTTGGCGATGACCAGTCGGATCGTGTGTCCGGCGGTGTTGATTGAGTGCGGCTTTTTGTCGAGCGCGCCGGAGAGCCGGAAGATTGGGGAGGCGGGCTACCGGAAGAAATTGGTGCGGGGGATTGCCGATGGCTACGAGGAATGGCTGGTGGGTCGCTCGGGGGTACCGACGGGAGCGGGGGTACCGCTGAGCGCGCCCTCGGCGGGGGAAGCGGCGGGCGACGCCGAGCACTGAGGGGTTTGAGGGTCAGGCGGCGAGCATTTGGCGGGCGGCTTGGAAGGCTTTCCAGCAGTTGAGGACGAGGAAGCCGGCGAGGAGCATGGAGAGCAGGCTGCCGGTATAGGCGTAGGCGAGGAGCATGAGGGCGGCGCCGCCGAGGAGGCCGATGCCGGAGGCGATGAGGAGGGCTTTGGCGAAGCCCAACTTAAACCAGAGGAGGGCCTGGAGCATTTGGCCGCCGTCCATGGGATAGATCGGCAAAATGTTGAAGACGAGGAGGCCGAGATTGATGAACTGGAGGGTAAAGGCGAAGGTGGCGGCGTCGGCAGAGGCGTCTTCGGGGAGGCCGAAGCGGGTGGCGAGGTAGAGCACGGGGATGAGGGCCACGTTGACGAGGGGACCGGCGGCAATGCTCCAGAGGTGGGCGCCGGGGCGGTGGGGGGCGTTGACGAAGGCGATGCCGCCGAAGGGCCAGAGGAGGATATTTTCGGCGTGCCCCCCGACTTGGCGGGTGGCGAAGGCGTGGCCAAATTCGTGGAGGAGGACGATGGCGAAGAGGGAGAGGTATTCGGCGACAGCCCAGATGACGGCGTCGTAGTCGCCGCGGTGGCGCTGGATTTGCCACAGGGCCACGAGGAGCCAGGACCAGTGGAGGGAGACCTGGATGCCTTTGAAGCGGAAGAGGGGGAAGGCCCCCTGTTGGGGGTGGGGGAGGGTCATGGGGCAGCTTGGATCGCTTTGAGAAACCTGCAATAGCTGGCGCGCGTCCCGGATAAGCGGGGAGCGAGGGGGCGAGACTTCCCGATCCGGCTGCGAATGCGCTTGCGAGGAGGTGGGATGGTGGTATCAGACACATCCCGGTTCGCGCCGTTTCCGCCGACCCCTGCCTTGGAGTGCTGATATAGTTTGGCCCGGGGCGGCGGCGCCAGGCGGCGCGCAGCGCGATTCCCCGGTTTTCCGAAATATGAAAAGTGAACTCATCGATAAAGCGGCGAAAGTCATTCCGCATCCGCCGATTCTCATCAACTTGGTGTCCCGCCGCGTCCGGCAACTCAACCAGGGTCGGGCTCCGCTGATCAACACGGCGAACTATGGGCCTCGCTTAGGGCAGGGCGACATCGCCTTGATTGAGATCATCGAGGGCCTGATTTCTGCGGAGATGCTGAGCACTCCGGACGAGGACGTCTAGCTTTAAAGTTCGCCGCTGGGGAGGTGGTTTCGGCTTCGCCCTCAGTGGCGCCCTTGCGCTCGGTTGCCGGAGAGGGGACTGTGCCGGACCCTGCGCCGCCTCGAATCCCCGCCCTATGAACGCTGAAATCGCCAACAACAAGCGGGCCCTCCACGAGTACACCATCCTGGAGACGATAGAGGTCGGAGTGGAGCTGCGGGGCACCGAGGTGAAGTCGGTGCGCAACGGCAAGATCAACTTGCGCGATGCCTTTGCGCGGGTGGAGAACGGGCAGTGCTTGCTGTACAACCTGGACATCCAGGCCTACGAAAAAGCAAGCTGGAGCCAGCACGAGCCGCGGCGGGTGCGGCGCCTGTTGTTGCACAAAAAAGAAATCCTGCACCTCTATGGGGTTTGTCAGGTGAAGGGGCACGCCCTGGTGGCGCTGCGGGCCTATTGGAAGGGCAGCCGCATGAAATTGGAGCTCGGGGTCGGGCGGGGCAAGGTTTCGTCGGACAAGCGAGAGGACCTCAAGAAGAAGGAATCGCAGCGGGAAATGGCGCGGGAGATCTCCCGTTTTAACCGCCGCTGAGCGCCGTGGATGGGGGCCGGGGGGCGGGCCCGGATGTGGAAGGGAGGGCAGGGAATTATGAATAGCGCTATCACTTGCGCGGGGAGGAAAACGGGGTAAGGCAGGGGGCATCTTTAACCCTCAACCGGCCCTACTCCCTTGATCCAAAAACTGAAAGCACTTGAGGCCTCCGGCCGCCGCATCCGCGTTGGCGTCATTGGCTGCGGAGCCATGGGCACCGGCGTGGCCCTGCAAATTTCCCGGGCTCCCGGGATGGAGGTGGTTTTTGTGAGCGACATTTCGGACGAGGCGCGGCAGCGGGGCGTGCAGGCCACCGGGCAAACCGGCGTGCTGGTGGCAGATGTGGGCCAAGTGCCGGAGCGCCGCGAGGGCGAAGTGTATATGGTGGCGGACACCCTGGGCTTTCTGCAGGCAGACAACGGGGTGGCGATCGACGCGGTGGTGGAGTGTACTAACACTATCTCCATCGCTGGGGAGTTTTGCCGGGCGGCGATTGCGCGGGGAGCTCACGTGGTTTTGATGAATGCCGAGGTCGACTTGGCGTTGGGGCGCTTGTTGGTGCACGAGGCACGGCAGCAGGGGGTGGTCGTCACGAGCGACGCGGGGGACCAGCACGGGGTTTTGGCCACCATGATTGATGAGATTGAGTTGTGGGGTTTCCGCATTGTGCAGGCGGGGAACATGAAGGGCTTTCTCAACCGCTATGGCAACGCCGCGGAGGCGCGGGTTTGGGCGGAAAAGCAGCGCCTCAGCGTGGTGCAGACGGTTTCCTATACCGATGGGACCAAGATGAACATTGAGCAGGCGCTGATCGGCAACTACTGTGGCTTGATTCCCACCCAGCCGGGCATGGAGGGCCCGCAGGTCGCCGACATCCGAGATGTGCTCCAGGCCTTCGATTTTGATCAATACGGGGCGCAGGGCCGGGTGGACTACACCGTGGGGGTGCCTTGGCCGGGGGGGGGCGTGTATGTGGTAGGCTATTGTGAGGATGAGCTGCAGAAGTTTTACCTCAACTACTACAAGGTGAGCTCCAAAGGAAACTATCACCTCTTCTTCCGGCCCTATCACCTATGCCACTTGGAGACCCCTCGCGCGGTGGCCCAGGCCTACTTCGACGGCCGGGCCGTGATTGAACCAGCGCGGCACTGGATCAACGACGTCTTCGCCTACGCCAAGCGGGACCTGGCGGCGGGGACGCGCATCGAACACGGCATTGGCGGCGATGAATTCTACGGTCTGGTCGACTCCATCGCCCACGCCGGCCCCGAGGGGGTTCCGGTGTGCGCCCTGGAGAGCGAAGGCCACGGAGCCGAGGCCAAGGTGGCAATCTTGGGCCGGGCCTATGCCAAGGATGAGCCGATCCGCCTCAGCGACCTGACCATCCCTGACAGCGCCCTGGCGCGGATGTTGGCGGAGCAGGCCGCGCTCTGAGCGGAGGGCGCTCCGCGGTGGGATCTAGCGGATCAGCATGCAGTCGCCGTAGCTGTAGAAGCGGTAGCGGGCGGCGATGGCTTCTTGATAGGCCTGGCGCATCAGTTCGGTGCCAGCGCAGGCGCAGACCAACATAAAGAGGGTCGACTTGGGGAGGTGGAAGTTGGTGAGGAGGGCATCGACGCGCTGAAAGGCGTAGGGGGGGTGGATGAAGATGGAGGTTTCTCCGGAGTGGGGGGAGACGTGTCCGGAGGTGGCGGCGCAGTGTTCTAAGACGCGGGCCACGGTGGTGCCGACGGCGATGCGGCGGGGGGCGGCCTCGATGGCTTGGGCGGCGGCGGGGCCGACGCAGTAGCGCTCGGTGTGCATCTGGTGGTCCTTGAGGAGGGCGGCCTTGACGGGCTGGAAGGTGCCGACGCCAACTTCGAGGGTGATGAAGGTGTGGTGGAGGTCGGCGAGGATTTGCGGGGTGAAGTGGAGGCCGGCGGTGGGAGCGGCGATGGCGCGGGCCTGGTCGGGGGCGGCGAAGACAGTTTGGTAGCGCTCCTCATCGGCGGCGTCGTCGCTGCGCTTCATGTAGTGGGGCAGGGGGAGGTGGCCGCATTTATCCTCGTCGATGTCGCGGTCCCATTGGATGATGCGGGATCCGTCCGGCATGACTTCGGTGATGGTGCCGAGGGCGCCGCCGACGGTGAGCGATTTGCCGGGGGCGAGGCGTTTTCCTGGTTTGGCGAGGCAGTGCCAGCGCCGCGGGGCCAGGGCGTGGAGGCGGAGCAGTTCGAAGCGGCCGTCGTCGGAGAAGAAGCGCGCCCGCGCCACCCGGACGTTATTGAGGACGACGAGGTCGGCCGGTTCGAGGAGGCTGGGGAAGTCGGTGAACTGGCGGTGGGTGATGGTGCCCGCGGCGCGGTCGACGAGGAGGAGGCGGGCGCCCTCGCGGCGCTCCGGGGGGCGGTCGGCGATGAGTTCCTCGGGCAGGTGGTAGTCGAAATCGTCAGTGCGCAGCATAGGAGGGGGAGGGGTTCAGACGCGGCGGAGTTGGCGGCGCAGCACCAACCAGAGGATGAGAAGTGGGGCCAGGATCCAGAGGGCGATGAGGGTGCCGTTGAGGCTGAGGGTATCGGTTTTGAGGTCGACGAGGGTGAATCCGAACAGGCGGAGGGTGTAGCGCTTTTCGCTGCCGAAAAAGACGTTGGGCTGGGTGCGGCGGCGGAAGTCGCGCCGCTCCATTTCCGCCTTGCTGACGAGGTCGCGGATTTTTTGGTTTTCGAAGACGGACTCGGCGGAGACGAGGCGGTCGCGCTCGCGCACTTCTTGGGTATCGGGGTCGTATTGGCCGTCGGCAACGGATTGCATGATGGCGTGCAAGCGGCGGTAGAGGGCGCTGGGGTTGCGCTCTTCGAGTCCGGAGACTTTTACGAGGGCTTCTTTGGCGCGGCTGAGTTCGGCTTCTTGGCCTGGGCTGAGGGATTGGTAGGTGGTGAGGCGGCGGATGCGCTGGTTGAGTTCTTCCTGGGCGGCGGCGAGTGGGTTTTGATTGGCTTGGCTGAGGACGAGGGATTCGTAGGTCCAGCGCAGGGGCATGAATTCGCAGATGAGGGGGACCTTGAGGTTGCTGGGTTTTTCGCCTTGGTCTGGGGAGAGGGTCATCCAGCGGCGGATGCTGTAAGCGAGGTCAAGGTTTTTGTTCATTTCCTCGTATTTGATGAGGGCGCCGCCGAGGATGATTTGGGGGATGAGGATGAGGGGGATGATGTTGAGGGCGGTTTTGGCGTCGCGGACGAGGCTGCTGATGGCGAGGCCGATGGTGACGCCGCAGAGGCTGGTGGCGAACATCCAGCCCAGATAGGGGAGGAACATTTCGCGCACTTCGAGGATGGAGTTGCCGATCCAGAGGTAGATGAAGCACTGCCCGAGGGCGAAGGCGCCCAGGGAGAGGACCTTGCCGAGCAGGTAGCCCGCGATGTTTTTATTGTAGTTGCGCTCGCGCTGGAGGAGGATGCGGTCGCGGATGATTTCGTCAGCGCTGTTAGTGAGGCCAAGGAACATAGCTACTACCAAGGAAAGAAAGAGGTAGGTAGGAATGTGAAAAGCGGCGGCGAACGTGTAGTTGCCATCCTCCGAGTACCGCAGCACGGTGGCGATGAGCACCGCGAGGAGGGGGGCCTCCATGAGGGTGGTGGCGAGGTTGCCGCGGTTGCGAAACTTGCTCAGAAAAGCGCGGCGGATCATGACCTGGAGCTGGGCGCCGCGGTTGCGGGCGCCAGTGCGGTCGATGGAGGGGGGGGGAGCAGCGGGGTCGGCTTGGCTGGCGTCGCTGGCGGCGAGGGGTTCGCCCTGCGCGCGGTGCATGACCAGGTGGGTTTGATAGCGATCGCGCCAAAAGTCGGGAGCGAAGCGGCGGGCGGGGGTGGAGTGGCCGCGGGCGTCTTCTTCGTAGAGGACGTCGCCGCCGAGGTCGCGCAGGGGGGTTTCCAGGACGTCGAAGATAAATTCGGGCTGGTTGAAATCGGGGCGGGGGAGGTGGGAATCGTCGTGGGGGCGGGCCAGTTGGTCCTCCCAGGCTTCGCGGAAGTAATCCTGCATGCCGCTGGGGGTGCCGAAGTAGACGAGCTTGCCGCCGTTGTCGAGGAGGATAGCCTTGTGAAAGAGTTGGAATAGCCTAGCGCTAGGCTGGTGGATGCTGACAAATACGATTTTGTTGTGAGAGAGGCCGCGGATGATTTCGAGGATGTGTTCGGAGTCTTTTGAGGAGAGGCCGGAGGTGGGTTCGTCGAAGAGGAAGACGTCGGCTGGAGTGATCATGTCCATGCCGATATTGAGGCGTTTGCGTTCGCCGCTGGAGAGGTGCTTTTGTTCGGGGGTGCCGGCGAGGCGGGCGCGGCGCTCGTGGAGGCCGAGTTCGATGAGTTTGGCGCTGACGCGGCGGGCGAGGTCGGCGGATTGGAGGTGGGGGGAGCGGATGGCAGCGGCGGCGAGGAGGTTTTCCTCCACGGTGAGGAGGGGGTCGAAGGCGTCCTCGTGGGGGATGTAGCTGATGAAGGGGCAGAGGGCGGGGAGGTGGCGGTAGAGGGGCACGCCGTTCATGAGGATTACCCCCTCGTTGGGCTGCAGGTGACCTGCTAGGATGCGGAGGAGGCTGCTTTTACCGCTGCCGCTAGGGCCCATCACGCAGATCATTTCGCCGCGGCGCACCGTGAGGGAGATGCCCTCCACGGCGGGGGTGGTGCGGCCAAAGCGGTGGCTGAGGTCGAGCAACTCCAGATCGCGGATGATATTGCGTTCCTCCTCGATGATGCCTTCGCTGAACCGGCAGCGCAGGTATTGGCCTTCGCCGAGGCTGATGAGGGCGCCGTCTTCCAGGTCCATGCGGTCGCGCGCGCGCAGGGTGGCGCGGCCTACCAAGACGGGGCGGGCGGCGCGGAGGACTTCGAGGTGGCCGCACTTAGCTTCGTAGTCGCAGTGGAGGCGAAGGAGGATTTCGCTGCGGAGGCTAGGGGAGAGGATGATGTCGCCGTGGCCGAGCAGGCTAGGATTGTTTGAGACGAGGTAGTCGGTGCGGCCGGAGTTGAGGTCGAAGCGCCCGCCCATCTCGCGGGCGCGCCGCCGGAGGTCAGCTAGGGTGATTTCGGAAGTATCGGGAAAGCGGAGCCGATCGCCGAGGCTGACGATGCGGGATTGGCCGACGGCGAGGGGGGTGCCGTCGATTTGGATATCGGATTTTTTGAGGGAGCTGGCGGTGACTTGGAGGCCGAACTGGAGGAGGACCGCGGAGAGTTTGGATCGCTCGCGCTCGACGAAGGGGCTGCCGGTGGGGCTAAGGCCGAGGTAGAGTTGAGTGGAGGAGACGCCTTTGCGGGCGTTGAGGTAGAAGATGAGGTCTTGGTAGTCGAGCACGGTGTCGCCGAGGACGACGCGCTGGCCTTCGTAGAGGCGGAGGAAGCCGCCGCGGGCGAGTTGGCGGCCGCGGGCGATGACAGGACGGTCGCCGGTATTTTTGAGGAGGACGAGGTTGTGGAAGCGGAAGACGGTGACGCCGTAGCCAGGGGAGAGGTCGTCGAGGACGAGGTCCGCGGGGGGAGCGCGGCCCAGTTCGAGGGATTCGAGCATGGCGGAAGTGGGGGCCGCGGCGGCGCTATGTCCGGCAGTTTTGAGTTGTCCGACGACGGCTTGGGCCACCGCGGCGGCGCCCATGCTCGTCATGAAGGCCTGGAAGGCGAGGAGCTCGGTTTCGGGGGAATGGGACCGGGTGATAAGCACATAGAGCTGGACCGCGAGCATGACCTTTTCTTCGTGGGAGAGCTGACCCGCGAGGTCGGCGGCCATGCTTTGGAGGTCCTGGGGTTGGCGCAGGGCCTCGCTGTAGAGTTCCCGCAACTGGGAGTACATCGACTCTGGATAGTCGTGGCGCATGAAGCCCAGGCTGCTTTCGATTTCTTCTTCGGAGGCGCCGCCGTCGAGAGTGCTGAAGCCGGCGTAGACGCGGATGATGATGGGGAGGAGTTGCAGGCGGTTGGCCTTGCCAGTGAGTTTCCGCACCAGGCGGCGGAGGTGGACCCGCGGGGAGACCTTGGGCCCGACCAGGGGTTTGGCAACCCGCGGCGGAGGGAGCGGGCGGGAATCGGAGGGGGGCGGAATCATGGGGGCGGCAGCGAATTCAAGGGCTGATCGTGCAGGGCGCCGCGGTGAAACGCGGCCCCGCGAAAGGTTGTGGTGAGCGGGGTCAATAGGGCAACTCCTCGCCGACGATTTGGACTTCGGTTTCGAGGGTGATACCGCGCTCAGCTAGGGCCGCGGCGCGGATTTGGCGGATCAATTCGAGGACGTCGCTGGCGCTGGCGCCGCCGTCGTTGACGATGAAATTCCCGTGGATCTCCGAGACGCGAGCGGCGCCGACGCGGAGGTTTTTGAGGCCGAGATCGTCGAGCAGCTTTCCGGCGGGAGTGGCGGGAGGATTTTTAAAGATGCAGCCGGCGCTAGCGGCGACCGGTTGGGTGCGGCGGCGCTTTTCCAGGCTGGCGGCCATGGCGGCGTCGATTTCGGCTAGGGGGGCGGGGCGTCCTTGGAAGACGGCGGCGGCGGCGACCTGCTCGTCGAGTTGGGGGGCGCTGCGGTAGCGCACCTCGAGGTCGGCGGGGGCGCGCTCGACCCAGTGGCCCTGGGGGTCTAACATCGTTATGGAAACGACTTGGTCGAAGGTTTCGGTGCCCATGGCTCCGGCGTTCATGCGGAGGCCGCCGCCGACGCTGCCGGGGATGCCCTCCATCCACTCGAAGCCGGCGAGGCCGCCGAGGCGGGCGGCGGCGGCGAGGCGTTTGAATTTGACGGCGACGCCGACGTGAATGGTGTCGCCGCGGACCTCGATGGCGTCGAATTCGCCGCCGACGGGATGGATCACGGCGCCCTTGAGGCCGCCGTCGCGGATGAGGAGATTGGAGCCGCGGCCGAGCACGCGGAAGGGGAGGCCCTGCTGGCGGCAGTGGTGGATCACCCTAGCGAGGCCTGCTTGGGTGCTGGGTTCGAGCCAGAACTGGGCGGGGCCACCGAGTTTGAGGGTGGTGTGGCGGCCCATCGGCTCGTAGAGGGCGACCGTGGCGCCGGGTTCGCCGAGGGCCTTTTCTAACTCTTCTGCGGTTTGGAGGTCGGTGGCGAGGCGCGTGGCGACTTCGTGGACGTTGCCGGCGCCGAGGGTGAGGACGAGGTCGCCGGGCTGGAGGAAATGGCCCACCGCGAGGTGGGCAGTGGCGCGGTCTGGGGCGGAGAAGACTTTGATGCGATCGCCTTCGTGGGCGCGGATTTCTTGGGCGATGGTATCGCCGGAGATGCCGGGGATGGGAAGTTCTCCGGCGGGGTAGACATCGAGGACGAAGACGGCGTCGGCTAGGGAGAAGGCGCGGCCGAATTCCTGGCGGAGCAGGTGGGTGCGGCTGTAGCGGTGGGGTTGGAAGATGCAGATGACGCGGCCTTGGGCGAATTGGCGGGCGGTTTCCAGCGTGGCGGCGATTTCCGTGGGGTGGTGGCCGTAGTCGTCGACCACGGTGGAGTTGGGGCTGCGGCGCTTGACTTCGAAGCGGCGGCGCGCTCCGCGGAAGGAACTGAGGGCCGCGGCGATGCGCTCGAAGGGGACGCCGAGTTCGGTGGCGAGGGCGGCCACGGCTAGGGCGTTGAGGACGTTGTGTCGGCCGGGGATGTTGAGGATAAGTCGGCCGAGGGGTGAGCCCTGGCGGAGCACCGTGAAGGCGGTGCTTTGGCCGGTGGTTTCCAAGTCGCGCGCGGCATAGTCGTCGCTGGTTTCCCAACCATAGCCGAGCAGGCGGGGGCGCCCGGCGGCGACGGCGCAGGCGCCGGGGTCGGCGGCGCAATAGAAGGCCGTCCCGGAGGTTTGCTCTAGCAATTGGCCGTACACGGCATTGATCTCGTGGATATCGCGGTAGTGGTCCAAGTGTTCTTCCTCGACGTTGAGGAGGATGCTGTGGCGGGGATGGTAGAGGACCAGGGTGCCGTCGCTTTCATCCCCTTCAGCCACGAAATACTCACCGGCTTGATCCCAGTGGGCGTTGCAGCCGAGCAAGGGAATTTCGGCTCCCACGTAGTGGCTAGGATGGAGCCCGGCCTGGCGCAGCACGTGGGCGGCCATGGCCGAAGTGGTGGTTTTGCCGTGCATCCCGGCGACCACGATGCCGCGCTGGCGGCTCATCATGGAGGCGAGGGCCTCGGCGCGGCGGAAGACGGGGATGCCTGCGGCGAGGGCGGCATCGAAAGCCACGTTGCGGCCGGGCTTGACCGCGGAGGAGTAGACCACCGCGCCGGCGTCGGCCACGCTCTCCGCGGTGTGGGGGCAAAAAAACTCCAGCCCGGCGGCCTGGAGCCGCTCGGTTTCCACGGTGGTGCTGCGGTCGGAGCCGCTCACGGCAAATCCCAGATCGAGCAGGAGGGAGGCGATCCCGCTCATGCCGGATCCCGCAACGCCAATTAAATGGACGCGGCGGGGCCGGGCGGCCTCGGCGGTTTCAAGAAAATCCTGGATCATGCGCTGGAGGCTACCCAGGCCCCAGGGACCGTCAACGGCAGGCGCGCCCGATTCAGATAGGAAGGATGGCGCGCGCTAAATTGAGGTAAATGAGGAGGCCGGTGGCGTCCACAATCGTGGTGATCGCGGGGGAGGCGATGACCGCGGGGTCGAGGCGGATGGCGCGCGCGCCGAGGGGCAGCAAGGCGCCGATTAGGGTCGAGGCCGTGATTTGGATCAGGAGGGCCAGCCCCACGGTTTGGGCGAAGCCCAGGAGCACCGCGGGCCCGATTGCGATGCTGTTAGGGCGCAGGTAGAAAATTTGCAGGACCATGGCCGCGGCGACCACGCCGCCCATGACGAGGCCGACGCGCAGCTCCTTCCAGGCGACCCGGAGGGCGGCTCCGGCGTCGAGTTCTCCGAGGGACATGGCGCGCACTACCATGGTGGCGGCTTGGCCGCCGGTGTTGCCGCCGGAGGCCACGATCATCGGCAAATAAATGGTGAGGGCAAAAAGGCTGTTGATCTGGCCTTGATAGGAATACATCACGGTGCCGGAGATAAGGCCCATGAAGGCGAGGGAGACGATCCAGCCGATGCGGCGGCGCACTTGGTGGAAGACGGTGGTATTGAGGTAGGTTTCGTCGGTGTTGTCGCCGCTGATGCCGGACTGCAATTCGATGTCCTCGGTGTTTTCTTCCTGTTGGATGTCGAGGGCGTCGTCGTGGGTGATGACGCCGAGGAGGCGGCCGTCCTCGTCGAGCACGGGGAGCGCTAGCATGTCGTATTTCATCATCATGCGGACGGCCTTTTCTTGGTCGGACGTCGCTAGGACGGAGCGGGTGTCGTGGTCGTTGAGTTGGGCAATGTGAGTGGAGCGGCGATTGAACGTGAGGTCGCGGAGGCGGATTTTGCCGAGGAGGAGGCCTTCTTCGTCGACGACGTAGATGCGGGCGAGGAGTTCGGTTTCTTCGGCGATGGAGCGCAGGGCCTCGATAGCTTCGCGGATGGTCATGCTTTCGCGGACGGCGGCGAAGGCGGTGGTCATGCGGCCGCCCGCGGAGTCGTCAGGGAACTTGAGGAGTTCGCGGGCTTCCTTGCGGCGGGCTTCGGAGAGGAGGTGGAAGGCGTGGCCGCGGTGGGTGGCGGGCATTTCCTGGAGGACGTCGACGAGGATGTCGTCGGGGATGTCGTCGAGCACTTGGGCCAAGCGGTCGTCGGGGAGGGCCACGAGGATTTCCTCGGCGTCCGTCAGGGGGAGTTGGGTTAGGAAATCGGCGAGCCGGTCTTGGGGGATGAGGGCGAGGAGTTGGGCCGCTTCCTCGGCGCGGAGGGCCTCGTAGGCGGCCGCGAGGTCGGCGGCGTGGAGTTGGGGCAGCAGGGCGAGGGCCCGCCCGGCGTCGCCCTCGACGAGCGCGTCGATGAGGTCTTGCTGGGTGCTGTGCGGTTCCGTCTCCTCCATGGTCTCGCCTAAGGCGCGGCCACGGCGAATTCAAGGGGCCAAGCGCAAACATCTCGCCACCTCGGGGGGGCGGACGAGGGCTCAGGGACCGCTAGGAGACGGCGGGGCGGGTGAGGAGTGCTAGGACGGCTTTTTGGGCGTGGAGGCGGTTTTCGGCTTCTTGGAAGATGGTGTCGGCGTGGGCCTCAAGGCATTCGGCGCTGATTTCCTGGCCGCGGTAGGCGGGGAGACAATGCATCACCAGGGCGCCGGGCGCGGCTTGGGCGACGAGGGCGGAGTTGATTTGCCAAGGGGCGAGGTCGGCGAGGCGTTGGGCGGTTTCGGCCTCCATGCCCATGCTGACCCAGACGTCGGTGTAGAGGACGTCGGCGTCGGCGACGGCCTTGGCGGGGTCGGGTTCGATGGTGATGCGCCCGGAGGAGAAGCGGGCCAGGTATGCGGGGGAAGGTTGGTAGGCGGGGGGGGCGCAGATGGTGAAGTCGAAGCCGAGTTTTTCGGCGGCCCACATCCAGGAGCGGGCCATATTGTTATCGCCGTCGCCCATGAAGACGACCTTTTTATTGGCGTAGCCGCCGCAGCGCTCCTGCATGGTGAGGAGGTCGGCGAGGACTTGGCAGGGGTGCTCGTCGTCCGTTAGGGCGTTGATCGTGGGGAGTTGGGAATAGGCGGCGAATTCGACTAAATCTTGTTGGTCGTAAGTGCGGATGATGGCGCCGTGGACCATGCGGCCGAGGACGCGGGCGGTGTCCTTGAGGGGCTCTTTGCGGCCGAGTTGGGTGTCGTTGGGATTGAGATAGAGGACGCGGCCGCCGAGTTCCTGGACGCCAACTTCGAAGCTGACCCGGGTGCGGGTGGAGGCCTTCATGAAGATCATGGCCCAGGATTGCCCGGCGAGGGGTTGGTAGGAAGCGTCGGCGCGGGTGGCCTTGAGGTGGGCGGCGAGCTCGAGGACGCGGCGCATGTCCTCGGCGGACATGGATTCGAGGGAAAGGAGGTGGTGCATGCGGAAGGGAAAGAAGCGCCGAAAATGAGACGGCTAGGAAGCGTGCGAGGAGGGATGGATCTGGGCGTCGAGGGTGCGGCGGAAGATGGCTAGGGCGGTTTGGACTTCAGCGCGGGAGACGTTGAGCGGGGGGAGCCAGCGGACCACGAGGGGACCGGCGGCCACGGTGAGGAGGCCTTGATCCATGAGGGCCTTGACGAGGTGGAGGGAGGGCAAGCCGTCCGCGGGAGTGAAGCAGCTGCGGGCGAGGAGGGCGGCTTCGTCGAGTTCGAAGCCGATGAGGAGGCCGAGGCCGCGGATGTCGCGGATGAGAGGGTGCTGCCAGGAGGCGACCGCGGCCTGGATTTCCGCGCCGAGGGCGGCCGAGTGCTCGCAGAGCTGGGCGGCTTGGATTTCGCGGAGCACGGCGAGGGAGACGGCGCAGGCCAGGGGGGAGCCGCCGTAGGTGGTGCCGTGGCTGCCGGGACCGAGGAGGTCGCAGAGGTCGGGGGCGCCGGGATGAGCGGCGATCGCGCGCTGGCGGATCCAGGCGGCGCCGACCGGGAAGCCGCCGCCGAGGCCCTTGGCCCAGCTGACGGCATCGGGGACGATCTCGGGGGCCTGGGGTTTCCAGCCGCACCAATGGCCGACGCGGCCGAGGCCGGATTGGACTTCGTCGAAGAGGAGGAGGATATTGTGTTCCTGACAAAGCTGGGCCAGGCCGCGGAGGAAGTCGGGGGAGGCGAGGTGGACGCCGCCTTCGCCCTGGAGGGGTTCGAGGAGGATGGCGGCGGTGTCGGGGTGTTCCGCTAGGGCGGCGTGGACGGCGGCGAGGTCGTTGTAGGGGAGGTGGGTGAAGCCGGGGAGGAGGGGGGCGAAGCCGAGTTTGACTTTTTCTTGGCCGGTGGCGGAGATGCCGGCGTAGGTGCGGCCGTGGAAGGAGTTGTTAAACGTGAGGATGTGGGTGCGCGGGGTGCCGTCGGGGAGGGGGGTGGCGTGGCCGAATTTGCGGGCGAGTTTGATGAGGGCTTCGTTAGCTTCGGCGCCGCTATTGCAGAAGAGGGACTTGCCGGGGGACTCCATGACCGTCTCCGCGAGGAACTGGCCGAGTTCCCCTTGGCCGCGGATTTGGTACCAATTGGAGCAGTGGATCAGGCGGTTGCCTTGCTCCGCTAGGGTCTGTGTGATCGCGGGCGGGCAGTGGCCCAGGGAGGTCACGGCGACGCCTCCCCCAAAGTCGAGGTAGGCGCGGTCGGCCTCATCCCAAAGCCAGCTGCCCTGGCCGCGCTGGGGCACCAGGGCGAGGCGGCCGTAGTTAGGCACCGTGTAGCGGGCTAGTAGGTCCTCTGCGGAGGCGGGGGGCGCAGGCTGGGGGAGGGAGAGGGGCATGGCGCAGAAAGGGGAAATAAGCTCGGGAGATGGGCCGGGCGCTAGGAGATACGGCGGTCGACGGAAGAGTGGGAGATTTCAGTGCCGATGCCTTGGTCGGTAAAGATTTCGAGGAGGAGGGAATGGGGAATCCGGCCGTCGATGAGGTGGACTTTCTGCACGCCGTCTCGCAGGGCCTGGAGAGCGGAGCGGACCTTGGGGATCATGCCGCCGGTGATGATGCGCTGATTGATGAGTTCCTCGGCGGCGGCGGCGGTGAGGGAGGGGATGAGGGAGTCGGGGTCGGCGGGGTTGAGCATGACGCCGCGGACGTCGCTGATGTAGACGAACTTGGCGGCGCGCAATTTTCCGGCGAGGGAAGCGGCGGCGATGTCGGCGTTGACGTTGAG